>NZ_JBFAPO010000031.1:0-129511 GCF_040676755.1 Dactylosporangium sp. NPDC049525
TGCGACGACCAGGCGCATCCGCCACCCTGGCCTTCGCACTTCCGCGTGGAGGGGTGGACGGGCCTGCCTACGCGTCTCGCGCGAATGGCAGGCGAATTGGACGACAGACCTGTTGTGCCCCGAAACCCGGGCCACCGGTCTTCGGTTGCTGCGCGCATGCGCGTGTTTCGGCCGCGCCCCCTGGGCGCAGGGCGTGCGAGCGGAGCGAGCATTGAGGGTGTGGGGTGAGAATCCCCCACTGCTCTTAGACGGCCGAAGGCCGCCGCGGAAGAAACAGGCTTGAGTGTGAGCGAAGCGAGCATGGGGGGTGCGGGGTGGGAACCCCCCGCCGGGACGCCGCGCCAGCGGCGGCCCAGCCAGCACAGCTCGGCTAAGCGCGGTGGCGGCCGGGACGGTCGCCGCCGCGCTTAGCCGCGTACATGGCCTGGTCGGCGGTGCGGAGGACCTCGTCGGGGTCTTCGCCGGGGGCGGCGAGGTGCAGGCCGACGCTGGCGCCGATGCGGACCTCGTGGCCGACGATGTCGAAGGGTTCGGCCAGCGTGGCGCCCAGGCGGCCGGCCAGGGCGTCGGCGTCGGCGGTGGTGACGACGCCGGGCAGGAGCAGGACGAACTCGTCGCCGCCGACGCGGGCGAGGACGTCGGTGGGGCGCAGGCAGGACGAGAAGCGGTCGCCGACCTGGCGCAGCAGCTCGTCGCCGGCCTCGTGGCCGAGCTCGTCGTTGACGGGTTTGAAGCCGTCCAGGTCGACGAAGACGACGCCGACCGGGGTGTGCTGCAGCGACGCGGAGAGCCGCTCCTGCAGGCGGCGGCGGTTCGGCAGGCCGGTGAGCGGGTCGTGGTGCGCGTCGTGGGCGAGACGGTCCTGCATCTCGCGGCTGTCGGTGATGTCGCGGGCGTTGATGACGACGCCGGTGAGGGCGGGGTTGTGCAGCTGGTTGGAGGCGGTGAAGTCGAACCAGCGGTGGTTGCCGTCGGCCTGCAGCACGCGGACCTGCATGCGTTCCAAGCCGCCCTTCTCCGACAGCAGCCCGGCGAAGCGGTCCCGGACCTGCTGGCGGTCGTCGGGGTGCAGCAGGTCGAAGACCGACGAGCCGACGGCGACGAAGCCGAGGATGCGTTTGCCGCTGGGGCTGGAGTACATGACGGCGCCGTCGCCGTCCAGCACGGTGACGACGTCCGGGGCGTGCTCGACGAGGGCGGCGAAGCGTTCCTCGGCGCGGCGGCGGACGAGCTGCGAGCGGTACCCGAGGACGGCGAGCCCGGCGACGCCGACGAGGAGCATGGTCAGCAGCGCCAGGTTGATGGTGAGGCTGCGGTTGCGGACCGGGCCGTCGAAGGTGGCGGTCGACTGGGTTCGCACGTACGCCCAGCCGCCGGGCAGGCCGCCGTGCACTGCGGCGATCATGGACCGGCCGTTGGCGCGGTACGTGACGAACACGGACTCGTCGGAGCCGATCTTCTTGATGATCTCGGAGTCGACGAGCGTGCCGAGCGCGGCGGGGTCGCTCGACGCGCCGACGGTGCCGCCGGCGTCGACGACCAGGGACAGGTGCGACGGGTCGCTGAGTTTTTCCAGGTACACCTGGAGCTGCCCCTTGACCACGGGGATGAAGCCGTAGATCAGCGCGACGGGGTCGCTGCCGACGACGATCGGCACGGCGACCGCCTGGACCAGGGTGTCCTTCACCGTCATGAGCGAGGAGAAGCCGGGCTTGCCCAGCGCCAGGCTGGAGATCAGCGGTCTCCAGCCGATCGCGTTCTGGTCGGGGAACATGTTGGCGGTCTTCGTGGCGTTGATCGGGTTGCCGGTCAGGTCGGTGAGGACCACGCCGTAGGTGAAGAACGTCGACTTGTTCGCGTACTCGATGAGCGCGGCCCGGTCGCCGGCGTCGCCGGGCGTCAGCGACAGCGGCCGGCTCATGACGAAGTCGTTGAGCTCCTTCGCCGACACCAGCAGCAGCTGCTCGACCAGGCCGCCGTTGTTGGTGGCCAGGGCGAGGGTGTCGGCGCGGTGCACGGTCTCCGCGGCCCGCAGGGCGGAACGGTTGACCGAGATGCCGACCGCCCCGATGGCGAGCAGCAGGGCGGCGCTGATGCTCACGACGAGCCAACTCCGCAGCCGCATCCAGCTTCCTCCGACTTATCCTGTGGAGGTCTCATCGGCCGCGAAAGGGTCAGAACTGAGAAACTGTGCCCGCGATCACACGGGTTTCACCGGCGCGGTACCGGTCAGTACCGGGGTGACCGCGGCCGCGGGGAGGCTGACGGTGACCTCGAGGCCGCCGCCGTCCAGGGCGACGGCGCTGGCCCCGCCGCCGTGCGCCTCGCAGACCGCGCGGACGATCGACAGGCCGAGCCCGGAGCCGCGGGCGCCGGTGCGTTCCCGCCCGCCGCGCCGGAACGGCTCGAACAGCACCGGCACGTCGGCGGGGTCGACCTCGAAGCCGGTGTTGCCGACGACCAGCCAGGCGAGGGTCTCGTCGGTGCCGGTGCGGACCCAGATCCGCCCGCCGAGGTGGTTGTACCGCACGGCGTTCTCGACCAGGTTCCCGGCGAGCCGTTCGAGCAGGCCGGGGTCGCCGACGACCCGCGCGGGGGCGAGGTCCGTCGTCACGTCGAGGGTGAGCCGCTTGATCTCCTTGCCCATCGCGGACATGGCGACGGTCACGCCGGTGGCCAGGTCGGTCGGGACCTTGCGGCCGAGTCTTCGTCCCGCCTGCGCCTCGGTACGGGCCAGCAGCAGCAGCGACTCGACCAGCGCGTTGGCCCGCATGGAGGCGTCGCGCACCACGTTGGACATCCGGCGGAACTCATCGACGTCGGCGTCGGGGTCGTCGAGGGTCACGTCGACCTCGGTCCGCATCACGGCGAGGGGGGTCCGCAGCTCGTGGGAGGCGTTGGCGACGAACCGTTTCTGGGTCTCGAACGCCTCACCGATCCGGTCGAGCATCGCGTCGAACGTCTTCGCCAGCTCCGACACCTCGTCGTCGGCGCCGTCGTAGTTGATCCGGGCGTCCAGGGTCTCCCCGGTGAGCCGCTGCGCGGTGGTGGTCACCTTCTGCAGCGGCCGCAGCGCCCGGCCGGCCACGACGTACGCGCCGGCGACCCCGACCGCGCCGATGAGCAGCAGCGCGAGGCTGCCCCGGGTCACCAGCTCCCACTCGGCGGCGTCAGCGAGCTCGGTCTGCCACTGCCGGGCGTCGACCTCGCTGCCGTCCTGCAGCACGATGCGGGTGCCGGGCTGCAGCTCGTCGGCGGGCCTGATGGCGCCGTCGACGAGGAGGTACGCGAGGACGACGAGGACCAAGCCGGCCCCGACGAGCAGGATCCCGTTGAGCAGCGTGAGGCGCAGCCGCAGGGTCGGGCGGAAGACGGCGGCGCGGCGGGCATCGTAGATCGTCATTGCGGTTGCCTGGTGCGGTATCCGGCGCCGACGACGGTCTCGATCAGCGCCGGGTCGCCGAGCTTCTTGCGCAGCGTCATCATCGTGACCCGGACGGTCGTGGTGAACGGGTCGGCGTTGGCGTCCCAGACCCGCTCCAGCAGCTCCTCGCTGGACACGACGGCGCCGCGGGCCTTGAGCAGCTCCTCGAGGAGGCCGAACTCCTTGCGGGTCAGGTCCAGCGGCTGCCCGCCGCGGGTCGCGACCCGTTTGGCCTGGTCGAGCACGAGGTCACCGATGGTCAGCACCGGCGGCGCGGCCGGGGTGGCGCGGCGGCCCAGCGCCTGCACCCGCGCGACGAGCTCGTCGAACGCGAACGGCTTCGGCAGGTAGTCGTCGGCGCCGATCTGCAGCCCTTCGACCCGGTCGGCGACGCTGCCGCTCGCGGTCAGCATCAGCACCCGGGTCAGCGCGCCGGACGCGACGAGGTCCGCGCAGATGTCGTCGCCGTGGACGCCGGGGAGGTCCCGGTCCAGCACGACCACGTCGTAACGGGTGACCATCGCCATCTCGTGACCCTGGGTGCCGTCGTAGGAGACGTCGACCGCCATGCCCTGCCGGCGCAGGCCCCGCACGATCGCGTCGGCGAGGTTCTGCTCGTCCTCGACCACCAGCACGCGCACGCCACATCACCCCCACCCGGTCTGGCCAGTGTCAGGCACCGGCTGTGAAGTCCGCGTGAGCCAACGTATACCGCACCGTTGGCGACCATGGCCCGCGCCAGGCACTCTGATGTTGTGGACGAACCGCTGATCGACCTCGGTGTGGTCACCGACAACGCAGATCAGCTGGACATCGGTCCGCCACCGGCGGTACCCGGCAAGCGGCAGTGGCCGTTCGTGGTGGTCCTCGCGCTGCTCGCGGCGTTCACCGGCGGCTCCGGCCCGGGCAGCCCCGTGGAGGCGCTCGGCGTCCTCGCGGAGCACACCGTCGGGTTCGTCGCCGACCGGGGCGCGCTGTACGCGATGCGGGAGGAGCCGGCGGTCACCGCGTACGACTGGGGCACCGGCGAGGAGCGCTGGAGCCGCTCGATCCCGCCGAACACCGGCCAGGTCTATCTCGCCGCGGACCGCGCCTACATCCGGCACCGCCCGTGCACCGACGCGACCGGCTGGAGCCTGGAGCGGCTCGACCCGCTCGACGGGCGCCAGCAGTGGCTCGCCGCCGGGGCGCCGGTCGCGGTGCTGCGCATCGACCAGCGGCCGGGACTGCTGCTCGTCGACGAGCGGGCCGCCACGTGCCCGCCTGCGGTGCCGCTGCGCAACAGCCCGCAGACGCCGGTGCACCTGGCGGCGATCGACGCGGAGAGCGGCATCGTGCGGTGGCAGTTCCAGATGCCGGTCGGCGGCCGGCTGGTCTCCCCCGACGTGCCCGGCAACGACTGGTTCGCCATCTGGTACACCGACGGCCGCACCGAGGTCCGCGCCGCCGCGACCGGCGCGGTGATCAGCGCCGCGCAGGTGCCCGAGCTCGCCGACGGCCCGCCGACGAGCGTCCGCATCGTCGGCGACCTGCTCGTGATCGTCTCGGTCCGCCTCGACGGCGCGCTGATCAGCAGCTACGCGCACGCGCCGCTGACCTACAAGTGGCAGCAGCTCTTCCAGTCCGTCGAGCCGGTGCCGATCGCCGAGCTCGCCTACGGTCCCGTCGTCGTCGCGTGCGGCCCGATGATCTGCGTGCCGAACTGGCGCGACATCGCCGTGCTCGACCCGCGGACCGGTGAGCAGCGCTGGCGCCGCACGATCCAGCTGGACGCGGTCGGCAGCGGCGTGCTGGTGGCCCGCGACCGCGAGGACTTCATGCGGATCCGGATCGTCGACTGGCAGACGGGCGTGGACCGCAGCGAGCTCGCCGGCTGGGGGCTGGTGCCGATGGCCACCGACGGCAACGACGACGCGGCCGGCACCGCCGCCGCGGCCGGCACCACCTACGCCCTGGTCCAGAAGCCCGACGGCGACGGCTCCCGGATCGCCCGGATCAACCTGCACACCGGCGAGGTCGAGATCCTGGGCCAGGTACGCCCGATCCCGTCGCGGTGCGCGATGCGCGGGCACCGCCTGTCCTGCCTCGCCGGCGGTGACACCGTCCACCTGTGGAAGGTGTGACGCGCCGGCGGGACAGGCTCAGTCGGCGTGCAGGACCAGCGTGGTGCCGGTCTGCCCGGCCGCCTGCAGGGCGCGCAGCCGCAGCAGCGCCGGGTGGTCCTCGAGCAGCTTCGCCGTGTTCGCGAGGGAGCGCAGCGCGGCGGCCTCGGCGCGGGCGCGTTCGAGCTCGGCCCGGCCGCGCTCCTTGGCCAGCGCGGTCTCGGCGTACGCGCGGCGCAGGTCCCCGGGCAGCATGAGGTCCCGCACGGTCAGCTCCAGCACGTCGACGCCGACGGCGCCGGCGGCAGGGGCGAGGGCGGCCGTCAGCCGGGACGGCAGCTGCGACCGGGCGGCGAGGAGCGTCTCGAGGTCCGCCTCGCCGACGGCGGCGCGCAGTTCGACCTGGGTCCGCAGGTACAGCTCCTGCACCGGGTCCTGGGCGGCAGTGACGAACCGGGCCGGGTCGGTGACGACCAGGCGCAGCGTCGCGGAGACCTTGACCACGAGCCGGTCGGCGGTGAGCATCTCCTGGCCGTTGACGGGCACCAGGCGGGGACGCAGGTCGACGCGGTCGAGCCGGGTGCCGCGCCGCCGGTACGTGTGACGACCGGGCTCGAACACGCCGGCGAGACGGCCGTCGACGAAGCGGACGACCCGCTCGTATTCCATGACGGTGACCTTGGCCATGACCTGACTCCGGATCGGGGTTGGTACGCGGCGGCCGCGGGCGGGGGTCCCGCGGATCGTGCCGGGACCCGCAGGGCCCGCGGCCGCCGGGCACGGTTGTCGGTGCTGCTGGTGGAGTTGTCAGCCCCTGGGTGACTGGACGCACGGCGCGGAACACCGACCGGCGATGCCGGGGAGCCGCAGCCTGCCGTGCCTTCCGGAGGCGAGGGTACGGCCCCGGCGCGCGGTCACGCAGCCCGATATTCGCGGCTCACGGCAGCCGCAGCAGGACGACCTCGTCGCTGTCGGTGCCGCAGGCGACGAGACCGCCGTCGATCTCGCAGGCGAGCAGGGTGCCGGGCACGGACGCCGACGGTGTGGGCGCGGGCCCGCCGTCGGACCAGGCGAGCAGGGTGTCGCCGTCGGTCCGCAGGCCGAGCAGCACCCGGGGGCCGTCGGCGGCGAGGAACCGCCAGCCGGCCGGGACGGTGAGCCCGGTGTCCGGTGGCAGGGCCAGCACGCCGCCGGCCGCGACCGCGAGCGGGGTCTTCGGCACGATCCACAGCAGCGCGCCGCCGGCGGGGTCGACGGCGGCGGTGCGCTCGCCGCTGACGCACAGCGCCCCGTCGCACGGCAGGATCGTGAGCGGCCCGTTCGGACCGGTCGGCACCTGCGCCTTCCAGCGCGGGACGAGGTCGCGGCCGTACGCGGTGAGCCAGGTGCTGCCGGTCGGCACGTCCCACCGGGCGACGAGCAGCAGCTCACCGACGACGGCGACGAGGTCGTCGGCCGGTCCGGCGATGCCGGCGACCGGGGCGGTGCGGGCGCCTGTGGTGAGGTCGACGGTGCTCAGCCCGCCCGCGCCGTCCAGCAGCGCCGCCCAGGTGGCGCCGGTCGCGGCGGCGTCCACGGCGACGCGGGTGCCGGCCTCGACGGCGGTGTCCCAGCGGATGAGGCCGGCGGTGTCGATGAACTGCCACCGCAGCACCCCGGCGGTGGGCGTGTTGTCGGCGAGTGCCCGGCAGCCGTCGGACCAGAGGCTGCGCATGACGACGGTGCCGGCGCCGCCGGGCGGGGTACGGACGGGCACGCCGACGGCCCGCCACTGCTCCCGCCCGCTCGACCTGGTCACCGCGACGGTGGTCCCGGTGACCCCGGAGCGGCACAGGTCCGGGGAGAGCACCGCGAGGTCGCCGCGGACGTCGACGTAGGAGAGGCTGGCCAGCCCTTCGGGGGTGAACGACCAGCGCAGGGCGCCGTCGGCGGCGTCGAACGCCTCGACGGGCGTCGGCGTGCGGTCGCTGTCGAGCACGTACAGCGCCCCGCCGGCGACGTGGAACTCGCCGTTGCGCAGCGGCTGGCGGGTCACCTCGTGCGGGCGCCCGGGTGGCGGCGCCGCCGACACCAAGGACAGCAGCAGCGCCAGGACGGCGGCCAGGCCCCAGCCCCGGGGCAGCCCGACGGTGTCGTCGTCGACGTGGTCCCAGCCGTCGTCGATGACGCCCAGATCGATGGTGACCGTGCTCATCGGCACGGCTCCATTGTGCGCGGGTTCAGCGCGGGTTGGGCAGTCGCCAGACGGACAGGCCGCCGACGACCACGCAGGCGAGCGCGCCGTTGTCGACCGAGCACTCCGGGTTGCCGAACCAGTCGGTGGCGCGGGCGAACACGGTGACCAGCCCGGTCGACGGGTCGAGCCGGCCGAGCAGGGCGGTGCGGGTGTCCAGGGGGCGCCACAGCACGGGCTGGTCGCCACCGGTCAGCACGTTCCAGCCGGTGAGTTTCTTGACGACGGTGCCGGTGCGGCTGTCGACGATCCCGAGCTGCCCGGGCTGGAGCGACGACGGCTCGCGGTAGGCGCCGAGCAGCAGGCGAACTCCGGCGAAGCCGACGACCACCTCGTGCTCCTCGACGTGCCACCGCCGCTCCCCGGTGGTGCTGTCGACGGCGTCCAGGCCGTCGTCGCCGCCGGCGCAGAACAGCGTGGCCGTGCACCGGAACAGGCCGCTGGTGCGCGCGCCCGGCCAGCGGAACAGCAACCGGCCGGTGCCCAGGTCGTACACGTCCGCGCCGCGCTGCCCGTCGGGGTAGACGACGATCCGGTCGGCGGGGCGTCCGGAGCCGTCGAGCCAGCCGGCGCTGAACATGGCCGAGGCGCCGGACCAGTCGAGCTGATGGGTCTCGGTCATCGCGCCGGTCCGGGCGTCGTGCCGGGTCAGCTGCCCCGTGCGGCTCAGCACGTCGAACCGGTTGAGCCGGGACTGGAACGGGTTCTCCCAGCTGAAGTTGACGTCGGAACCCTCCGGGACGGTGACGTCCCAGACCGTCGCCCCGGTCCGCAGCGCCAGCCCGCGGATCCGTCGCTGCGGCTGCACGAACGCGTGGTTGACGCCCGCGTCGTCGTCGTCGCCGAACTGGTAGATCATGCCGACGGGCTCGTCCTGGGCGTCCTCGACGACCACGACGGCCGGGTTGGTCCCGTCGAACCTGACCCCTGCCCGGGACCACAGCTCCTTGCCGGTCGCCGCATCGAGAATCACGAAGGCGTTGGAGTCGCCGCTGCTGGAGCGGTCCTCGCTCATCAGGATGACCACGTCGGGTCCGGCGACCAGCAGCTGCTGCGGGAGCTCGGCCTCGCGTTCCCAGAGCAGCTTGCCGTCCGACAGCCGGTGGGCCTCGATCACCGGGCCGGGTCCGGTCGCCTGGTACCGGGCGAGGTAGAGCCGTCCGCCGGCCACCTGCGCCCGCAGCACCTGGTGCTCGATCGTGTACAGCAGGCCGGCACCGGAGCGCGGGCCGCCGGCGACGAGCAGCCCGAGCGTCACGGCCAGGACGGCGGCCACGGCCACCCACCGGGTCCGCAGCCGGCGCCGGGGCGCGGGCGGCTCCGGCGGCTCCCACGGGACGCTGAGGTCGAGCTCGATCACGGTCTCCGACACGGGACCCAGGGTGCCATGGCCGCCGTCCGGCCGGGTATCCGGTCGCACGGGCGTCAGCGCCGCGCCGGCAGGCGCCACACGGTCGCCTCGCCGACCATCACGCATGCCAGGGTGTCGCCGCCGCTGCTGCACTCGGGCGGCCCGTACCACTCGTCGGCGCGGCCGAACACGGTGATCCTGCCGGTCGCCGGGTCGAGCTCGCCGAGGAGCGCCGTGCGGGTGTCGACGGGCCGCCACAGCACGATCCGGTCGGCGGACGCCCCCTGGATCAGCCGCCACTCGTTGAGTTCCGTGGTGACGGCGCCGGTCCGCGCGTCGGCGATGCCCAGCCGCCGCACCACCGAGTCGGGCTGTTCGAAGGTGCTCACGACCAGCCGGTTGCCCTTGGCGGCGATGACCTGCGTGTACCCGTCGAGCCGCCACACGGACCTGCCGGTGTTGCTGTCGTAGCCGGTGATGCCGCGGTCGTTGGTGGCGCAGAACAGGCCCGCGGCGCACTGGTAGAGCGCGTCGTAGACCGCGACGTCGGTGCGGAACAGCCGCCGCCCGCCGGTGAGGGCGAACACGATCCCGCCGCGCTCCCCGTCCGGGTAGACCACGGCCCGGTCCGCGGCCTGACCGGGGCCGACGAGCCAGTCCGCGCCGGTGCTGAACATGGCCGGGGTGCCGGACCAGTCCAGCTGGTGGGTCGCGACCACCGCGCCGGTGCGGATGTCCCTGCGGGTCACCAGCCCGGTCGGGTCGAGCTGGTCGACGCCCGTCACGCGGCCGGCGGGGTACCGCCCGTCCCAGCTGAAGTCGATGACCGTGCCGGGCGGCGAGGTGAGCTCCCAGACCGGCACCCCGGTGCGCTCGTCGAGCACGAGGACGTGCCTGGGCTGCGGGTCCCCGGCGTCGTTGATGGACGGGTCGGGCGGCTCCTCGCCCTCGGCCACCTCGATGATCTTCCCGGGGTCGGGCATCTCCTCGACCACGATCAGGCCGCCGCCGCTGGTGCCGTTGAACGACATCCGTGGCCGGGTCCACAACTGCTGCCCGGTCGCCTTGTCGACGGCGGTGAGGGTGGTGGTGTAGCCACGGTCCGCGTTGGAGTACCGGATCATGATGAGCGTGCTGGCGCCGACCGTGACGTACTGCTCCTGCAGGTCCGTGTGGATGTTCCAGAGCACCTTGCCGTCCGACAGCCGCCGCCCCTCGATCCCCTGGCCGGCGGCGGCCTGCTGGAACCGGCCGACGATCAGCATGTCGCCGGCGACGATGACGCTGCGCACCTGGTCGTCGATCCGGTAGAGCGGCCCGGGCCGCGGTTGCGCGCCGGACGCGGCGAGCACGACGGCCGCGACGGCGAGCACGGTGAGTGCCGCCAGCCACCGCGTCCGGAGCCGGAACCGCAGCGGCGCCCGGGGCGGCTCGGGCGGCTCCCACGGGCCGCTGAGGTCGAGCTCGATCACCGTCTCAGCCACGTATGCCAGAGTCCCACGTCTCCCCGCGGGTTGCGTGCCCCGCGCAACCGGGAACGGCGGATCCCCCGGTGGGGATCCGCCGTCGTGTCGCGGTGCCGGTCAGCGGCGGACGCGGGCCGGGACGGTCGGCTGCTCGGCCTCGTCGAGCCGGCTGACCCATTCGGTGACCTGGCGGGACACGTCCTGCGCGGTCAGCCCGATCTCGGCCAGGATCTCGGCGCGGGTGCCGTGCGGGTGCCAGGCCTGCGGGACGCCGAGGTCGCGCAGCGGCACCCACACGTCGGCGTCGCGCAGCGACTTGGCGATCGCGTCGCCGACGCCGCCGGTGCGGATGCCGTCCTCGATCGTGACGACCAGGCGGTGCTCGCGGGCCAGGCCGACGAGCTCGACCGGGACCGGGCGGACCCAGCGCGGGTCGACCACGGTGACGCCGTAGCCCTGCTCGGCGAGGCGGGCGGCCGCGTCGACGGCGAGGTGCGCGAACGCGCCGATGCTGACCAGCAGCACGTCCTTGCGCTCGTGCTCGCTGAGCACGTCGACGCCGCCGAACCCGTCGACGCCACCGACGCGGCGCACGGCCGGCAGGTCCGCGGGGACGGCGCCGGTCGGGAAGCGCACGATCGTCGGGCCGTCCTCGATGCCGACGGCCTCGCGCAGCTCCTCGCGGACGGTCTGCGCGTCGCGGGGCGCGGCCAGGCGCAGGCCGGGCACCACGCCGAAGACCGCCATGTCCCAGATGCCGTAGTGCGACGGGCCGTCGGGGCCGGTGATGCCGGCCCGGTCGAGCACGAAGGTCACCGGCAGCTTGTGCATCGCCACGTCCAGCAGGACCTGGTCGAACGCCCGGTTGAGGAACGTCGCGTAGACGGCGACGACCGGGTGCAGGCCGCCGATCGCGAGGCCGGCCGCGGACGTCGCCGCGTGCTGCTCGGCGATGCCGACGTCATAGGCCCGCTCGGGGTACTTCTTCATGAGCTTCGCGATGCCGGTCGGCTCCGCCATGGCGGCGGTGATGCCGACGATGTCGGCGCGCTCGTCGGCGATAGCGACCAGCTCGTCGGCGAAGACGCCGGTCCACTTCAGCGCCGCCGGGGCGAGCAGCTTGCCGGTCTCGATGTCGAAGGCGCTGCTGGGGCCGTGCAGGCAGTCGGCCTCGTCCTCCTCGGCGGGCCGGTAGCCGAAGCCCTTGCGGGTCACCGCGTGCACGATCACGGGGCCGCCGAACGACTTGGCCTTGCGCAGCGCCGACTCGACCGCGGTCTGGTCGTGGCCGTCGACCGGTCCAACGTACTTGATGCCGAGGTCCTCGAACATCGCCTGCGGCGCGACCGCGTCCTTGATGCCCTTCTTGACCGCGTGCAGCACCTCATAGAGCGGGGGGCCGACCAGCGGCGTGCGGCCGAGGGAGTCCTTGACCAGGTCGAGGACCTTCTCGTAGCTCGGGTTGAGCCGCAGGTTGGACAGGTGGTCGGCGAGCCCGCCGATCGTCGGGGAGTAGGACCGCCCGTTGTCGTTGACGACGATCACGAGGGGGTTCTTCGCGCCGGCGATGTTGTTGAGCGCCTCCCAGCACATGCCGCCGGTGAGGGCGCCGTCACCGACGACCGCGACGACGTGGCGGGGCTCGCCGCGCAGCGCGAACGCCTTCGCCAGACCGTCCGCGTAGGACAGTGCGGTCGAGGCGTGCGAGTTCTCGATGACGTCGTGCTCGCTCTCGGCCTGGCTCGGGTAGCCGGTGAGGCCGCCGCGCTGACGGAGCAGGTCGAAGCCGTCCTGGCGACCGCTCACGATCTTGTGCACGTAGGACTGGTGGCCGGTGTCGAAGAGGATGCGGTCCTTCGGGGAGTCGAAGACCCGGTGCAGGGCGAGGGTCAGCTCGACCACACCGAGGTTGGGGCCGAGATGGCCACCGGTGCGGGAGACCTTGGCGACGAGGAAGTCGCGGATCTCCGCCGCGAGCACCTCGAGCTGCTCCGTCGAGAGGTCACGGAGGTTACCCGGGCTGCGGATGGAGCTCAGCAGGGTGGCGGCCTCGGTCTCTTCAGTGCTCATGGAGCCCAACTCTAACGGGACCCCGCATCCCCGCACGTCGGCCGGATGAATCTTGACAGCTTCCACACATGCTCGTTACCTGGTCACCGCATCATCCGGAGACCGCCGCCGCAAACTTCACCGCGTCCCTGTCCTGCACGAACAGCACCAGGGCCGCGTCGACCGCGGCGCTGCGCTTCGTCCCCGCGACGACACCGTGGGTGAGCGAGCCCACCACCCGGGTCGCGCTGTCGGTCCACTCGGCGATCGCGAGCGCGAGATAGCCGGTGTACTTCGACTTGTCGGCGTCCAGCCGCGCCGGTACGGACCCCTTCTGCGGGTTGAACGCGTCCTGCCCGCTGACCGAGCCGCACTCGATCAGCCACTGCTCCGCGGCCCGCCGGCGCGGCGCACCCCGGGGCAGCGTGAACGAGTCGGACAGGAAGTTGTAGACCTTCTCCGAGCCCGGGCTCGCCGCGACCGAGTAGCCCTCCTGGAAGACCAGGCCCTTCGTGCGCAGGTACGCGTCCGCCCAGTCGCCCATGACGTTGTAGGCGGCGGTCCCGGCGACGACCTTGTCCAGCGCCGGCTGCCAGTCCCCGGCGGCGGTGGCGATGTCGGACTGGTCGAGGACCTTCACGAACAGCGTCAACGCCTGCTGGACCGGTGCGCCTTTCCAGTCGGTCGCGCCGTTCCACAGCCCGGTGTACCCGTCCGCGCCCAGCTCGCCGAGCAGCACGCACTCGAGCAGGTGCTTCTGCGTCCAGGTGGGGCCGATCGACAGCGGCAGGATGCCCTTGGCCTTCAGCGCCGCCGCCTGGGTCAGGAACTGCGACCAGGTCGCCGGCGGCGTCAGCCCGTGGCCTTCGAGGGTCGCCGGGTTGTACCAGAGCAGGTTGGCCCGGTGGATGTTCACCGGCACCGAATAGATCTTGCCGTCGAACGTCAGGGCCTCGACCAGGCCCTTCGGCAGCCGGTCCCGCCAGCGCTGCTGGTCGTACAGGTACCGGACGTCCTCGACGTAGCCGGCCTCGATGTCGGCGTCGAGCTCGAGGCCGGCGTGCGCCTGGTACGAGTCGGGCGGGTCGTCGTTCTCCAACCTGGTCGCCAGGACGGTCTTGGCGACCGTGCCGGCGCCGCCCGCGACGGCGGCGTTGTCGAACTCGATGCCCGGGTTGCGCTGCCGGAAGTCCGCGACCAGCGCCTCCAGGCCCTCTTTCTCGCCGGGTCCGGCCCACCAGGAGAAGACCTCCACCTTGCCGGACCCGTCGTCGGCGGTGTCGTCCCCGGCGACCGAGCAGGCGGGCAGCCCGAGGAGCGCCAGCCCGCCGGTGACGAGCAGAGTTCTCCGGCTATATCCCACTTTTTCAGTATCTGCGCCAAGGACTGCCGCGTCAGCGGTTCGGCGGCATCCAGTCCGAGTTGGGCGAAGACGGGTCCTGCCCGGGCGGCGCCTGCGTGGGGTCCGCGAACCCCTCGCCGTACTGCTGCGGGTACTGGGGCGCCAGGCGGGCCTCGGCGGCCAAGGTCGCCGTGGTCAGCGGCTCGACCCGGGCCCGCAGGTCCGCGTACGCGGTCATCGTCAGCGGCGCGGTGAGCACCGCACCCGCCCGGGCCAGGATCTCGGACACGACCGCGCCGATCACGACCGCGATCAGGTAGCCGGTGCTGACGCCGCCCCACGTGGTGACGCCACTGCCCTGGTCGGTGGTGATCTGCGGGCCGAACGCGGGCTCGCCCGCCGCGACCTTGATGATCGTGCTGATGATGTACGCGACGACCGCGATGCCGATGCTGATCCCGCCGATCGTGGCGATCCGGCCGATCGACGCGCCCAGGTCCTGGTGGAACAGCTTGAAGCAGCGTGCGATCGCCGACCCGCCCCGCTCGAACGTCACCACGACCGGCAGCAGCATGAACACCGCGCTGAGGTAGATCGCCGGCAGGAAGCACGCGCAGATGCCGACCAGCACGATCAGCCCCGCCAGGATCTGCCACCCGAGCAGCGGGAACATCCGCCGCACCGCGAGCCCCAGCGCCGCGCCGAGCCGTGGCCGCAGCCCCGCCGCGATCGACACCGCCACGTGGTTGCAGGCGATCGCCACCGCGAAACTGACCATGATCGTCAGGAAGGCCCCGACCAGTGACAGGCCGATCACCGAGAACACCGACCCGAAGTCCGGCGCGACCGGCGCCCCCGTGTCCGGGTCGACGGTCGAGCTCGCGTCGGCCAGGTCCCGGCTCAGGTTCAGCACCAGCAGCGCCTGCGGCACGCTGAACAGCAGCGACACCGCCAACCCGATGGCCTGCAGCGCGGCGAGGGAGCGCCAGCCCTGCTTGACGATCGCCGTCGTCCGCCGCCACCAGCCGGAGTAGTCGGGGCTGATCAGCGGGTCGCCGTCGCCGATGACGCCGTGGAACATCCCACCGGTGGGCGTCGCCTGGTAGATCACGTACGGCTGCGACGGGTCGTACTGCGACCCGTACTGCTGCGACTGGTCATAGCCGCCCGCCGGATACTGCGGAGCGGCCTGTCCCGGGTAGCTCGGGTAGTTCGGGTATCCGGGTGGCGGGGTGGCGGCGCCCGGTGCGGGCTCCCCGGGGGCCGGCGGCCTGATCCCAGGCGGCGGCTCAGTGGGCGGCACGGCGGGCGGCGCGGTCTCCGGCTGCTGCCCAGCATCCGCCGGTGGCACCGGCTCGGACGGCTGGGCCGGACCCGTGGACTCGTCGGGCCCCGGGGGCTGGGTCATGGTTCCTCCGTATCGCGGACTGCGCCAGGCGGCACGACACAGAAGATAGGGCCACGCGGCACGAACCGCCGCCCCCCATCGGTGGCGAACTGTCTCCGCCGGTCAGTTGAGCAGACCGGAGTAGACGGTCGTCAGTACGAACCCGGCGATCCACAGGCCGCCGCACCACCAGGTGAGGCGGACCTCGGTGGCCCTGTCGGCGGTGCGCAGGGCCTTCACCGCGATGAGGGCGGAGGTCACCATCACCGCCAGGCTGGCGATCCACACGACCCAGGCGGCGGGGCTGCGCTCGACCTTCGGCCCGTTGTCGTCGAGGCCCAGGACCAGCCGGATCAGCGGCACCAGGAACAGCACGGTGAACGCGATCGTCACCTGCGCCACGGTCCGCCGCACCGGCCGCCACTGATCCCGCCGCGGCCCGTCCTCAGCACCTTCCGCAGCCGCCGAACCCCCCGGCTGTCCAGAGCCCGGCGCTGCCACCGGCTCTGAAACCGGCCCTGAACCTGGCTCTGAAACCGGCTCCGAAACCGGCTCCGAGGCCGGCTCTGCCGACGTCCCGGCGGACGCCTCCGCGGACCCCGCCGGCTCGGACGGACCCGGCGCTTCCGGTGTCTTTTTCGGCTCCGCGGGGTCAGTCACCGGACCGCCGCCGCGCGAAGCGGGGTGAGAACAGCTCCAGCAGCCGCACCGTCTCCTCGAACGGCAGCTGCCCCGGCGCCGGCCGCCCGCCGATCGCCGAATACGTGATCCTCGAGCCCAGGACCGGCAGCATGAGCCGTGACGCGGCGCCCTCGGCGCCCATGGCGATGACGATCACGCCGCGGTGCTGGTGCCGCAGGGTGAACTCGGTGAGCGTCCGCACGTCCTCGGGGCCGTGCGCCATCGTGCTGACCTTGACGAGGTCGGCGCCGGCGGCGAAGCCCTCCTCGGCGAGCGTGTCGAGATGTGCCGCGGAGGGGGTCGCGGTGAAGTCGTGGTGCGACAGGATCACCAGCGTGCCGTGTGCGCGGGCGGCGGCGACGACGCCGGGGCGGATCTCGGCGGAGGCCAGCTCGACGTCGACGGCGTCGACCTCGGGCATGAGCGCCTCATAGAGCCGCAGCCGCTCGGGCTCGTCACCCGCCCAGTAGCCGCCCTCGTCCTTGGCGCGGACCGTGGCGAGGGTCGGCACCCCGGCGAACGGCCGGACCTGCCGCAGCGCGTGGTCGGGCCGGGTCGAGGCATACCAGTCGACGCGCAGCTCGGCGACGTCGACGCGCCCGTCCCGGGCGCGTGCCGCGTCCCGCTCGGCGTCCTCGTCGCCGAAGCTGACCGCGACCAGCGGCACCTCCTCGGCGAGCCGCTCCCGCAGCGTTGCCATCCAGCACTCCCCCCGCGCTCGCGGTCGACGACAGGGGGAGTCTACGTGCCGGGTCCGACACCGCTCACCGTCGGCGGCGCAGCGTCCGCTCGTAGTCCTGGAAGCGGGCCTTGGCGATCACCGAACGGTCCGGGGTGCGCAGGACGAGGCCCTCGGCGCGGCCGGAGACGCCGTCGAGCCCGACCAGGGTCGTGGGCAGCGTCGCGGTCAGCAGCTCGTGCATGTCCTCGATCGCGGCCGGCAGCCCGGCGCCGGGCCGGTGCCACAGCCGCGGGGTGAGCTCCAGCCCCGCCTGTGCGGCGAGGGTGACGAGGGTGTCCTCGGGCGCCCACGGCTGGCCGCCGGACTCGCGCCACGCCGAGATCCGCGCGGGCGACCAGGACAGCGGCTCCTGCCAGTCGACCAGGTCGGCGACGTCGAACAGGCGCCACCCGAACCGCGCCGGGTCCCGGGTGTACTGCTTCGCCGCGCCGCCGACCTTCCCGCCGTACAGCTCCAGGTAGTAGACCCGGATGCCGGCACCGGCGGGCAGCCGCGAGGCGACCGGCTTGAGCTGCTCGACGATGCCGAGGGCCGGGTTGCCGATGAGGTCACCCTTCGCGTAGAGCAGCTCCTCCCGCGAACCGATGAGGTAGGACCCGTCGGGCAGCAGGACGAGCCGGCTGTTGGTCCCGTCGACCTTCTCCGTTGCGACGACCTCCCCGGGGAACACGGTCGCAGGGGAGGTCAGACCCCCGTCGCGAGGGTCCAGGGTGTGGTACGTGGGGATCGACGGGTACTTGGTCAGCGAGTTGAGCAGCCGCAGGTCGACGGCCCGGACATCGAACATCGCCACATCATCGGGCCTGAAAATAGGAAGCAGCACATGGATTTCCGCTGCTACGGTTCCCGGCACAAGATGTCCCGCCGTGGTGACCCGGTGCGTAGTCGCCGGATACTTCGACTGTTAATCGAGAGGTCGCAGGTTCGACTCCTGCCGTCCCGGCTCTTCGGGACGTAGCTCAGCGGATAGAGCACTTTGTGCCGGCGCCGCCTTGATCTCGGGTCACCACGACGGGACATCTCTGTCTTTGCACAGCCCATCAACAGGCCCGGGAGGGTGATTCCGACATGGCGAAGTTCAACCAGAAGACCGCGCAGCGCACGCGGTCGCGGCGTCCCGACGGCGTCACCTACGAGGGCGGCCCGGGCTACTCGCGGGACCTGCTCTCGGAGCTGTTCCTGCTGGCGGTGGCCAACATGGTCGGCGAGCAGACGTTCTACGAGTCGGCCGGCGACCGCGACCAGCGTTACCGCGAGCTCATCGGCGCCGCCGCCGTCGCGCACCCGCAGTGGACGGCGCGGTTCCTGCGCTGGCTGCGCGGCGGGGCGCAGCTGCGCACCGCGTCGCTCGTCGGCGCCGCCGAGTATGTCCGCGCCCGCCTGGCCGCCGGCCTGGTGAACGGCACCGGCGAGCACCGCCAGGTCGTCGCCGACGTGCTCCAGCGCGCCGACGAGCCGGGCGAGCTGCTCGCGTACTGGACGTCGCGATACGGCCGGGCGGTGCCGAAGCCGGTGAAGCGGGGCGTCGCGGACGCGGCCACGCGGCTGTACACGGAGCGCAACCTGCTCAAGTACGACACCGCGAGCCATGCGTTCCGCTTCGGTGACGTGCTCGACCTGGCCCACCCGGCCGCGGCCGGCCCGTGGCAGGGCGACCTGTTCACGTTCGCGCTCGACCGCCGGCACAACCGGCCCGAGCCGCGCGTGGCGGAGTCGCTGCCGATGGTCGCCGCCAACGCCGCACTGCGCGCCGCCGCGGCCGAGGACCCGTCGGTCCTGCTCGACGCCGACCGCCTCCGTGCCGCCGGGATGACCTGGGAGGACGCGCTGTCGCTGGGCGGTTCACGGCTGCCCAAGGACCGCCTGTGGGAGGCGCTCATCCCGTCGATGGGCTACATGGCGAAGCTGCGCAACCTGCGCAACTTCGACCAGGCGGGGGTGTCCGACGCGGTCGCGGCGACGGTCGCGGCGCAGCTGGCGGACCCGGCCGAGGTGGCCCGGTCCCGGCAGCTGCCGATGCGGTTCCTGTCGGCGTACCGGGCGGCACCGTCGCTGCGGTGGGCGTGGGCGCTGGAGCGGGCGCTGAACCTCAGCCTGGACAGCGTCCCGGAGCTGCCGGGTGACACGCTGATCCTGATCGACACGTCGGGCTCGATGAACTCGACGTTCTCGAAGGACGGCACGCTCATGCGGTGGGACGCGGCGGTGATCTTCGGGTTGGCGCTGGCCCTGCGGTGCGACCGGGCCACGGTCGTGTCGTTCTCGACCCGGACCACGGTGTTCCCGGTTGAGCGGGGCGAGTCGCTGCTGCGCGGGATCGACCGGTTCAAGGCGAAGGGGCACTTCCACAACGGCGGCACCAACACTGCGTCGGCGCTGCGGGCGCACTACCGCAAGCAGGACCGTGTGGTGATCCTGACCGACGAGCAGGCGTCCTACGACGGCGACGTGTCCACGTCGGTGCCGCCGACGGTGCCGCTGTTCACCTGGAACCTGGCCGGGTACCGGATGGGCCACGCACCGCAGGTCCGCAACCGCTGGACGTTCGGCGGGCTGACGGACGCCGGATTCGGCATGATCGGCATGCTCGAGGCGGGCGACCGCAACCTGTGGCCGTTCTAGCCGCGCTCGAAGAGGCCGATGGTTTCGAAATGCTGGGTCATCGGGAAGCTGTCGAAGGCACGGACCTGCGACAGCTCGTACCCGAGGCGCATGAGAAACGCCGTGTCGCGGGCGAACGCGGCCGGGTCGCACGCGACGTAGGCGATCGCGCGCGGTGACCTGGCCGCGATCGACGCGACCACCTCGCGGCCGGCGCCGGCCCGGGGCGGGTCGAGGACGACCAGGTCGACGCTGCGCCAGCGCGGGTTGGCGATCGTGGCGGCCACGTCGCCGTTGACGAAGCGGACGGTGGTCAGGTCGCGCAGGGCCTTGCGGCCGGCGGCGACGGCCCGGCGGTCGCCTTCCACGACGGTGACGGGGCCGCAGTGCGGGGCGAGGGTGGCCGCGAAGAGCCCGACGCCGCCGTACAGGTCCCAGGCCCGCTCCCCCGCCGCCGGTCGCAGCATGTCCAGGACGGTGGTGGTGAACGTTTCCACGGCGTGCGGGTGGACCTGCCAGAACCCGCCGGCGTCGATGCTCCACTCGTGCCCGGCGGCGACCTCGCGGACCCGGACGGGCGGCCCGGTCAGGGCACCGCTGCGGGCGGCCCGGGTCAGCACCGCGGTCTCCCCGCCGGACGCGGCGACGGCCTCGACGGTCGAGCCGGCCGGCCAGCGTTGCGTCGTGACGGGCAGCGCCTGGATCGCCGGGTGCGCGATCCTGCACCGGTCGACGGGGATGATCTCGCCGGAGCGGTGCCGGTGGAACCCGGCCCGGCCGTCCTCGTCGACGGCGTACTGCACCCGGGTGCGCCAGCCGAGGGCACCCCCGGGCAGGGGCTCCACCGGTACCGACGCGGAAAACGCTGCCAGTCGGGCCAGTTGCTCACCGAGGACCTGGGATTTCAGGCGGCGCTGCGCGGCCGGGTCGGCGTGCTGCCAGTCGCAGCCGCCACAGGCGCCGGGACCCGAGAACGGGCACGGCGGGATGACCCGGTCCGGCGACGGCAGCAGGATCTCGACGGCGTCGGCGCGCAGGTAACCCTTGCGCTCCTCGGTGACGCGGGCGAGCACCCGCTCCCCAGGCAGTGCGTGCCGGACGAAGATCACCCGCCCTTCGTGCCGTGCGACGCAGTGCCCACCGTGCGCGACCGCGCCGACCTCGAGCTCCAGCACCGTCATTCGGCGGGTGTTTCGGGTGTACGGCGTGGGCCACGCTGCGGTCCGCGGGTGAACGCGGCGTCGAGCTTGGCGATGTCCACGTCGTCGATGGAGCTCAGCTGCCACGGGACGCTGGTGACCATGACGCCCGGCTCGAACAGCAGGCGACCCTTGAGCCGCAGCGCGCTCTGGTTGTGCAGCAGGTGCTCCCACCAGCGCCCGACCACGTATTCGGGGATGAAGACGGTGACCACGTCGCGGGGCGAGTCGCGCCGCTTCGAGCGCACGAAGTCCAGGATCGGCCGGGTGATCTCGCGGTACGGGCTGTCCACGACCGTCAGCGGTGCCGGGATGCCGCGGCGCTCCCATTCCTGCTGCAGGTTGCGGGTGTCGTGGTCGTCGACGTTGACGGTCAGCGCGGTCAGCGAGTCGGGCCGGGTGGCCTGCGCGTACGCGACGGCGCGCAGCGTCGGGCGGTGCACCTTGCTGACCAGGACGACGGCGTGGTTGCGCGACGGCAGGACGGGACGGTCCTCGGACGGGGTCAGCTCGCGGGCGACGGTGTCGTAGTGCTTCTTGATGCCGACCATCAGGAAGTAGATGACGATCATCGCGATGATGGCGATGTACGCGCCGAGCAGGAACTTCGTGATCAGCACGACGACGAGCACGGCGCCGGTCATGCTCAGGCCGATCATGTTGATCGTCCGGGAGCGGATCATGCGGGCCCGGGTGGCCTTGTCGCGGACGGTGCGCAGCAGCCGGTTCCAGTGCCGGATCATGCCGGCCTGCGACAGGGTGAACGACACGAACACGCCCACGATGTACAGCTGGATCAGGCGGGTGACCTCGCCCTGGAACCCGATGATGAGGACCATCGCGGCGAGAGCCAGCAGGATGATGCCGTTGGAGAACGCCAGCCGGTCGCCGCGGGTGTGCAGCTGGCGGGGCAGGTAGCGGTCCTGGGCGAGGATCGAGCCGAGCACCGGGAAGCCGTTGAAGGCGGTGTTGGCGGCGAGGAACAGGATCAGCGCGGTGATCACGGCGACGACGTAGAGCATGATCGAGCCCGCGCCGAAGACCGTCTCGCCGAGCTGAGTGGTGACCGTCTTCTGGATGTAGTCGTGCGGGCCGTTGACGATCTGGCGGGCGGGGTCCTCCACGTACTGCAGGCCGGTCTTGCGGGCCAGCAGGATGATGCCGAGCAGCATGGTGATCGAGATCGTGCCGAGCAGCAGCAGCGTGGTGGCCGCGTTCTTGCTCTTCGGCTCCTTGAACGCGGGCACGCCGTTGGAGATCGCCTCGACGCCGGTGAGCGCCGCGCAGCCGGATGAGAAGGTCCGCAGCAGCAGGAAGGCCATCGTCCACTGGTTGAGGTCGGTCTGCTCGGCCGCGATGTCCAGTCCCGCGCTCGGCGCGTGCAGGTCGTCGCCCAGGACGAAGATCTTGAAGAAGCCCGTGAGGACCATGCCGATCATCACGATCATGAACCCGTAGGTGGGGATCGCGAAGGCGCTGCCGGACTCGCGGATGCCGCGCAGGTTCAGCGCGGTCAGGATGGCGATCGCGATGATCGCGATGGCGACCTTGTGGGTGGCGACCCACGGCACGACCGAGCCGAGGTTGGCCACGCCGGACGCGGTCGACACGGCCACGGTCAGCACGTAGTCGACGAGCAGCGCGCTGGCCACCGCGACCCCGAACCGCGGCCCGAGATTGACCGAGGCCACCTCGTAGTCGCCGCCGCCGGACGGATAGGCGTGCACGTTCTGCCGGTAGCTCGCGACGACCGTGAGCATCACCACGGCGACGGCCAGACCGACCCACGGGGACAACGTCAGGCTCGTCGCGCCCGCGATCGACAGCGTCAGCAGGATCTCGTCGGGGGCATAGGCGACCGACGACAGCGCGTCGGAGGCGAACACGGGAAGGGCGATGCGCTTGGGGAGCAGCGTGTGTTTCAGCCGGTCCGAGCGGAACGGTCGGCCCAGGAGCAGCCGCTTCATCAGGGAGGTGGGACTGGCCACGACCGCTAAGCGTACGGGTCCCGCGCCTGCCGGATGCACCGGTCCGGCTCGCGCATGGCATCCTCAACACGAGTGCCGCACACATCGGAGGCGTTACGTGCACGTGGTGATCATGGGGTGCGGGCGCGTGGGCTCGACCCTCGCACTGAGCCTCGAACAACGCGGACACTCGGTCGCCGTGATCGACTCCGATGCCGACGCCTTCCGGCGCCTCGGCGGCGACTTCACTGGCGCGACCGTCACCGGGGTCGGCTTCGACCGTGACGTGCTGCTCTCCGCGGGCATCGAGCGCGCCGACGCCTTCGCCGCGGTCTCCTCCGGCGACAACTCCAACATCATCTCCGCCCGGGTCGCGCGCGAGACGTTCGGCGTCGAACGGGTCGTCGCCCGCATCTACGACCCGAAGCGCGCCGAGGTGTACGAGCGGCTCGGCATCCCGACCGTCGCCACCGTGCGCTGGACCGCCGACCGCATGCTGCGCCACCTGGTCCCCGAGGGCAACGTGGAGATCTGGCGCGACCCGACCAGCACGGTGTCCATCATGGAGATCCCGATGCACCCCGACTGGATCGGCCACTCCGTCGGTGACCTGGAGGCCCGCAGCGGCACCCGCCTGGCCTACCTGATGCGCTTCGGCCTGGCGATGCTGCCCACCTCGTCGACCGTGATCCAGGACGGCGACCTCGCCTTCATGCTCGTCACCGACGAGATGGTCGCGTCCGTGACGAAGGTCACCGGCTCCGCTCCCGAAGGGGGACACTGATCATGCGGATCGCCATCGCCGGGGCCGGCAACGTCGGCCGCTCCATCGCCACCGAGCTCGTCGACAACGGCCATCAGGTCATGCTCATCGAGCGCGTCCCGCGGATGGTCCGCCCCGAACGCGTCCCCGCGGCCGAGTGGATCCTCGCCGACGCCTGCGAGCTGTCCTCCCTGCAGGAGGCCGACCTGGCCTCCTGCGACGTGGTGGTCGCCGCCACCGGGGACGACAAGGTCAACCTCGTGGTGTCGCTGCTGGCGAAGACCGAGTTCGCGGTGCCGCGGGTCGTCGCCCGCATCAACCGCGCCGAGAACGAGTGGCTCTTCAACGAGCAGTGGGGCGTCGACGTCTCCGTCAGCAAGCCCCGCCTCATGGCCGCCCTGGTCGAGGAGGCCGTCTCGGTCGGCGACCTGGTCCGGCTGATGACGTTCCGCCAGTCCGAGGCCAACCTGGTGGAGATCACGCTGCCGGAGACCGCACCGTATGTCGGCCACCCGGTCCGCGACGTGCCGCTGCCGCACGACTCGGCGCTGGTCGCGATCCTGCGCGGCAAGCGGGTCCTGGTGCCCACCCCGGACGACCCGCTGGAGGCCGGCGACGAGCTGGTCTTCGTGGTCACCTCGGAGATGGAGGACTCGGTCCGCGCGGTGATCCTGGGCGCCGACTCGGTCGAGAACACGCGAAAGAAACGCGGCCCGCAGTTCTTCTGAGCTCGCACCTGCTCCGGTCGCGGGTCTGTCGCGGCCGGAGGCCGCGGCTGCGCAACTGCACGCGGAGGTGGCAGGGAAGGCCGTTCACGGCCTGACCGGTGGCTGACGGGAGCGGCGGACCATGCCCACGACGGACCGGAGCAATGCACTGCTCATGCCTGACGCCTCAGGTCCGGCGCCTCATGGTTGACGCCGGAGGGGTCAGTCGGCCGGGCGGACGACCTCGGCCGGTGCCGGTTCGGTGTCGCGGATGATGCGGCGGGCCTGCCAGACCGTGAGCGCGGCGAGCAGTGCGTATGGGGGCCAGCCGAGGGCCAGGCGGGCGACGCCGAGCAGGTCGGCGGCGTCCTCGCGCCAGAGCTGGATCTGCACGCCGAGCTTCGCCAGGTAGACG
This sequence comes from Dactylosporangium sp. NPDC049525, assembly GCF_040676755.1. Taxonomy (NCBI): domain Bacteria; kingdom Bacillati; phylum Actinomycetota; class Actinomycetes; order Micromonosporales; family Micromonosporaceae; genus Dactylosporangium; species Dactylosporangium sp. NPDC049525. The sequence goes on from NZ_JBFAPO010000031.1 coordinate 24,430, forward strand.
ACCGCCCAGAGGACGGTGAGCCAGGCGAAGGCGCGGCGGAGGCGGGGGTTGTCGCGCCAGCGGGTCTCGCCCTTGTCGAGCATGACGGACCAGAGCCAGCCGACGAGCGGGCGGCGGAACGCGACGGAGGCGAGCATGCCGATCGCGTACGCGGCGGTGAGCGCCATGCCGGGCAGGTAGATGTCCTTGGCGTCGCCGCTCTTCCAGGCCAGGTACGCGCCGATCGCGATGCCGAACACGCCGTTGATCGAGTGGCGGACCGACTCGCGACGGCTCAGCCGGTAGGCGGCCATCGACAGGGCCGCGGCGACCGCGACGATCAGCGAGGTGCGCAGCGACCACCAGTCGAAGTGGTCGCCGAGGAAGTTGACCACGATGAAGAGCGTGATCGGGATGCTCGACTCGATGAGGCCGCGCACCCCGCCCAGCTGCTCGGACATCTGCACCGAGAAGGAAGGCAGTGGCTCTTCTTCCTCCACGTCCGCGGTCTTACCTGGCTGCATCCGGCCTCATCTGGGTGTGTCGAGCTCGTAATACGGGTTGTAGAGCACCTTACGGCCGTCGCGGACCGCGATGCGCCCCTTGGCCGTGATCGCTCGACCGGGCTCGATGCCGGCGATGTGCCGGCGGCCGAGGAAGACGAGCGTGACCAGGTCACTACCGTCGAACAGCTCGGCCTCGAGGGTGGGCAGGTTGGTGCGCGGCGTATAGACCACCGTGCGTAGCCGGCCCTTCAGGCTCACGACCTGACCGCGGCGGCAGGCGAGCGCGGGCATGCTGCCGCACTGCTTGGCGTCGCGTTGCAGTTCTTCGGCGTCGAGCTCCGCCTCGCTGGCGGTCAGGCGGCGGAAGAACTTCCGCAACCCTCGCGCCTGCTCGACCGACGTATCGACGTCTTTCTCACTGTCCGTGGTCATGATGTCGGTGCCACCCTCCTTGGCCAGACATGACACCTCACTACGACGGTACAGCTCATGGTCGCTATTTGCGCCGTGGCCTCGGTGACGGCTTTCGGCGCTCCGCCCCACCGGCCTCAGCGGCACCATTCGCGCCGTCCGTGAGCGCGACCTCGGTGCTGCCGTCCGCGGCGGTCGCCTCGGCGACCTCCTTCGGCAGGTGCAGCGGCAGCGGCTCGCGGACCGGCATCGCCTCGTGTCCCCGGTCCACGACCAGGCTGCGCAGGCAGGTCAGCAGCGGCGGCGCAGCGGCGGGGTCGACCGCGGCCGGACCCTGGAAGACGGCACGGACCAGCCAGCGGGGGCCGTCGATGCCGACGAAGCGGATGTCGGTCAGGCCCTCCGGGGTGCGGACGCGGGCGCGCAGCTCGATGCCCCACTCGCCGTCGGCGTCCTCGGCCGCGACGCCGTCGGTGAACAGCTGCTTGCGGATCTCGGCGCGGACCTCGTCCCAGATGCCCTCGCTGCGGGGCGCGGCGAAGACGCCGAGCTGCAGCGCGCTGTCGTTGTGGACGAGCACGATCTGCTGGATCTTGCCCTCGTTGTCGGCCTGGACGCGGACCTCCACGTCGTCGACCGCGGGCACCTTGAGTGCTCCCAGGTCGAGCTGCGGGATGCCGGCGGGCGCCTCGGTGACGTCATACGGGCCTTCGGGCCGGGCCGGCTTGGCGGGCCCCGTCTCCTCGGGCTCGTCGTCGACCAGGCCCAGCTCCTCCTCGAGCCGCCGGGTCCCGCTCGCGCGTGTGTCGTCCTTCGCGTGCCGCCCGCTCCCGCTCTTGCGCGAGAAGATCACTGCTCTGCCTCCAGTTCAGCATGACCACCGGTGGATCCGTGACCCCCGGCTCCGCGCACAGTATCGGGAAGGTGGTCGACGCCGTGGAAGTGTGCCCTCTCCACGCGCTGGATCACAAGCTGGGCAATCCGGTCACCCCGGCTGATTTTGGCCGTGATCACCCGATCGTGATTGACCAGGTTCACCAGGATCTCCCCGCGGTATCCCGCGTCGACGGTGCCCGGCGCGTTGAGCACCGTCACGCCGAGCCGGTGCGCGAGGCCCGACCGCGGGTGCACGAGGCCGACGTAGCCGTCCGGCAGGGCGATCGCGATCCCCGTGGGGACCAGCGCGCGCTCGCCCGGGGCGATGTGAACGTCGCGGGCCGCGACCAGGTCGGCGCCCGCGTCACCGGGGTGCGCGTACGCCGGCAGCGGCAGCTCCGGGTCGAGCCGCCGGACGTGAACCTCCACCGTCATGCCTCCATCCTGCCGGGTGCCCGTGGACGCCGGACACGTACCCTCGCACACGTGGCACAGCCGACCTCGTACCGTGAGCGCCTCACCGTCGCCTGGTGGCTCTGGCTCCCCGCGGCGGCGATCGCCGGGCTCCTCGCAGCCGAGGTCAGGCTCGGCGCGCCGGGACTGGCGACCTGGATTCCCTACCTGGTGCTGCTGCCGCTGGCGACCGTGGGCCTGTGGTGGCTCGGTCGCATCCGCGTCGAAGTGTCCAACGGCGAGCTACGGGTCGACGACGCGCACATCCCGCTGCGATACGTCGGTGAGGTGACGGCGCTGTCCGCCGCGGACAAGCGCGACCTGCTCGGGCCGTATGCGGATCCGGAGGCGTTCGTGATCCAGCGGCCGTGGATCGCGGGTGCGGTCCGCATCGACGTGGCCGACGACGCCGACCCCACGCCCTACTGGCTGATCAGCACCCGCCACCCGGAGCGGCTCGCGGCCGCGCTCAGCCCTCGATGACCTTCCGGTCGACCTGAAGGTCCTTGCGGATCTCCGCGCCGAGCGACATCGTGGCCCGGCGGTTGAGGAACCCGCCGACCGCGGCGCCGGTCAGGAAGGGGCCCAGGGTGCTCAGGTTGCGCCCGAAGCGCCTGAGCAGCCGGTCCCGCAGCTCCTTGCGCATCGCGGTGCCCATGGCGGCGGCGACGCTGCCGCCGACCCGCAGGGGGTTGATGCCGCGGCGCTCGGCCCACGCCTGGATCAGGGCCGCGGCCCGCTGGGTGCCGGTGCCCTCCACCGGGCGGCCGTAGACGGCGTGCAGCTCCCCGATGAGCTTCATCTCCACCGCGACCACGGCGACCGTCTCGGCGGCCAGCAGGACCGGCGCGGACAGCAGGCTCGGGGTCACGGCCCACTCGACGGCGGCCACGCCGCCGCCGGCGGCACCGATGCCGGCGGTGACCCGGGCCGCGTTGCGGATGAGCCGCTCCGCGAGCGCGTCGCCCTCCAGCCCGCCGTGGTGCTCGGTCAGCGTGTCGAGGTCGCGGATGGCGATGTGCGGTGCGACGCTCGTCACGGAGTCGGCGATCCAGCCGATCGCCTTCTTCGGCCGGAACAGGTCCTTGACGCCCCGGTCGCGGATCTCGATGCGGACGAGGCGGCCGAGCAGGCGCCGGCGCTCCTTCTGCTCGACGCCCTCTTCAGTCAGTGCCGCCACCGCGGAGGACAGCTCTGCCTCAGCCACGGGCTGATTCTCAGCGAGCTCGTCGGGCTGGGCCATCGTCTACCTCCGAGGGTGCGAAACAGTGCCGCCTATGACTCAAGCACGCCTGTGCCCGATTCGCGTGATCAACTCACGCTCAGACGCACTCCCGGCAGATCAGCTCCCCGTTGCGCTCGGCGGCGAGCTGGCTGCGGTGGTGCACCAGGAAGCAGCGCGAGCAGCGGAACTCGTCGGCCTGCATCGGCAGGACCTTGACCGTCATGTCCTCGTCGGCGAGGTCGGCGCCGGGCAGCTCGAAGGTCTCACCCAGGTCGGTCTCGTCGACGTCGACGATCGCCGACTGCGCATCGGTCCGGCGGGACTTCAGCTCCTCGAGGCTGTCCTCCCCGAGGTCGACCTCGTCGCGACGCGGCGCGTCGTAGTCGGTGGCCATCGGTGTTCACACTCCCAATTCATTCGCCCATAGGTGTCGCGCCCGGTGTAACGTCCAACGGGCGGCGTACCTTACCGCCCTCGCGCATTTGTTGTACGCCCACTCGCGGAAACTTGTTCCCAATGTGACCCAGGCGACACAACAAGGTCCCCGGTATCTGAGCCTCCCGGGGCGCGGCGGATGCGACCTTACCGCCACACGGCCATTTCCGTGGGGAGTCATCCCGCAACGGCGAGTGGGAACTTTGTGGTATCCGGGTGGGGACTTCAACATGGATCTCCGACAGGCGCTAACCTTCCCGGCAGCCAGAGCGTCTATCTGGTGACGGAGTCGCTTTGGGGGCGGGGAGAAACACTGCCATGAGTTTTGCGCGGGTGAGGGCACTGGCCCTGGTTGGGCTGCTCGTGGCCACCGCAGCGGTGTTCGTGACCATCGCCTTGATCAAGGACCGCCAGACCGGCCCCACGACGACGAACGAGTGCGCTCAGGGCGCCGTGATCGTCAACGACACGTTGCCCGAGGAGAAGCAGGTCAACCTCAACGTGTACAACGCGACGGGCAAGCCCGGCCTGGCCGGCGACATCACCAGCGACTTCGCCAGCCGCGGGTTCAAGGCCACGGTGCAGAACGCGGCACCCAACCCGCCGGCGAACAAGCCCAACGAGAAGGTGGCGATCCTGCGGTTCGGGCCGAAGGCCGTCGGCGCCGCGTGGCTGGTGCGGGCGTACTTCCTGGACAAGTCGACCGACGAGTTCGACAAGAACCGGCAGGACGACAAGGTCGACGTCATCCTCGGCGCGAAGTTCCAGCAGCTGCCGACGGTGACCGAGGTCAAGCAGTCGATCGGCGCGCTGGGCAACCCGGAGCTGCCCGAGGGCACCTGCGCCGAGGCGTAGGCGACTCAGGCCGGCTCAGGGGCCGGCTCAGGGGCCTTTGTCCGCACCGAGCTCGACCAGGCGGTCGTGCAGGCCCTTGTGCAGGGCCGGCGGGGCCGCCACCACCATGTCCGGACCCACGGGGGCGCCGGACAGGCCGGTCACCAGCAGCCCCGCCTCCGCGGCGACCAGGCCGCCGGCGGCGTGGTCCCAGGTGTTGAGCCCCTTCTCGTAGTACGCGTCCAGGCTGCCCTCCGCGGCCAGGCACAGGTCGATCGCCGCGGCGCCGAGGCGTCGCACGTCCCGGATCTCGCCGATCAGACCGGCCAGCACGGCGGCCTGGTGCAGGCGGCGGTCGGCGGCGTACCCGAACCCGGTGCCGACCAGTGCCTGGCGCAGGTCGGTCTGCACGGATCCCGACAGCCGCCGCCCGTTGGCGAACGCGCCGCCACCGAGCACCGCGGTCCACTCCTTGCCGGTCGCGGCGTTGATGACCACGCCCGCGACCACGGTGCCGTCGACCTCGGCGGCAAGGGACACGGCATACTGCGGCAGGTCGTAGAGGTAGTTCACGGTGCCGTCGATCGGGTCGAGGATCCAGCGCACGCCTTTTCCGGCCCCTGAGTCGGTGCCGAACTCCTCCCCCAGCACCGCGTCCCCTGGCCGGGCGGCGTGGATCGCCTCCCGGACCTGCCGCTCGACCGCGCGGTCCGCGGCCGTGACCACGTCGGTGAGCGTGGACTTCGTCGCCACGGGGTCGACGCCGGCGGCGCGCATGGCCCGGGCGAGCGTGGCCGCCTCCCGGGCGATCGACACCGCGAGGGCCAGCAGTTCGTGTTCCCGATCCATGCTTCCATCCTGTCAGGACCGTGTTTTGCCCATCCGTTCGGTCACAACGTGGGGTCTGGATCGCGGGTCGGGCCCACAAGGCGGGATGTTGGGGCGAGAGAGCGTTACAATTCACGCGCTGCCCGCTGTCGCTCGTGAATCCGCCCCGGACGCACGGCACACGGGCGCCACCAAAAGCACCCAGGCCCACTCAGCACGGCCGCGCCGTGCGCGACTTCGGCCGCACCGGCCGTCGCTCGCTCATCGCACCGGAAGGTCGTTCGTGACAGCAGCTCACCAGCCCAGCGTCGACGTACGCTCGCTCGCCGACTCGCTGATCGCGCGTGCGGCCGCCAATGGCGGCCACCTCACGTCGGCGGAGGTCGCGCAGGCGGTCGACACCGCAGATGTGACCCCCGCACACGCCAAGAAGCTGCTCAGGAGTCTCGCCGAGGCGGGAGTCACCGTCGTGGTCGACGACTCCACCAACGGGCGGCGGCGGGTCGCGGCGGCACGCTCCGCGACCCCCGCATCCAAGGCGGCCACCGCCAAGGCCGCACCGGCGCGTAAGGCGCCGGCAGCCAAGCCGCTGACAGCCGTCGAATCCTCGCAGGATCCGGGGGTGGAGAGGGTGCCCGTGAAGAAGGCAGCGACACCAGCAGCACCCGCTAAGAAGGCCGTTCCCACGGCGGCGGCAGCCGCCCCGGCGAAGGCCGTGCCGACCGCGCCCGCCAAGAAGGCGGCGCCGGCGAAGAAGGCCGCCGGTCCCGTGAAGAAGGCCGTCCCCGGCGATCCCGCCGACCCGGCCGCTCCGAAGGTCGCCGGCGACGAGCCGGAGCTCGAGGAGATCGACGACGCCGCGCTCGCGGCCGAGATCGAGGACGTGGTCGCCGAGGAGCCGGTCGAGGTCGTCAAGGCCGTCGAGGCCGACGCCGAGGCCACCGCGACCGACGACGACTTCGCGTGGGACGACGAGGAGTCCGAGGCGCTCAAGCAGGCCCGCCGTGACGCGGAGCTGACCGCGTCGGCGGACTCGGTCCGTGCCTATCTCAAGCAGATCGGCAAGGTCCCCCTGCTCAACGCCGAGCAGGAGGTCGAGCTGGCCAAGCGGATCGAGGCCGGGCTCTACGCCGCCGAGCGGCTGCGGGCCGCCGAGGACGCGGGCGAGCCGATGGTCATGCCGGCCAGCCGCGACTTCATGTGGATCTCCCGCGACGGCGAGCGCGCCAAGAACCACCTGCTGGAGGCCAACCTCCGGCTGGTCGTCTCCCTGGCCAAGCGCTACACGGGCCGCGGCATGGCGTTCCTGGACCTCATCCAGGAGGGCAACCTCGGCCTCATCCGCGCCGTCGAGAAGTTCGACTACACCAAGGGCTACAAGTTCTCCACCTACGCCACCTGGTGGATCCGGCAGGCCATCACCCGCGCCATGGCCGACCAGGCCCGCACCATCCGCATCCCGGTGCACATGGTCGAAGTGATCAACAAGCTCGGCCGCATCCAGCGCGAGCTGCTCCAGGACCTGGGCCGTGAGCCCACCCCGGAGGAGCTGGCCAAGGAGATGGACATCACGCCGGAGAAGGTGCTGGAGATCCAGCAGTATGCGCGTGAGCCCATCTCTCTCGACCAGACCATCGGTGACGAGGGCGACAGCCAGCTCGGTGACTTCATCGAGGACTCCGAGGCGGTCGTCGCGGTCGACGCGGTGTCGTTCTCGCTGCTGCAGGACCAGCTCCAGCAGGTCCTGCAGACGCTCTCGGAGCGCGAGGCGGGTGTCGTGCGGCTGCGGTTCGGCCTCACCGACGGTCAGCCGCGCACCCTCGACGAGATCGGCCAGGTCTATGGCGTGACCCGCGAGCGGATCCGCCAGATCGAGTCCAAGACGATGTCGAAGCTGCGGCACCCGTCGCGGTCGCAGGTCCTGCGGGACTACCTGGACTAAGCCTCTGACTGATTTTCGCATTCCGCTCTGCGCGAACCCGGGCTGTCCCTTTTGGGGCGGCCCGGGTGTGTTTCCAGTCACGGAGGGCATGAGGGAGGGGTGCCGCCGCTCCAACCCACTTGTGATCGCCGCCGTGGCGCGATAGGAAGCACGTAGCGGGTGTTGCGATTCGGGCTCCCGCAGCGCACGACGGAAATGTGACGTCGGTCCCCCTCACCAGGTGGGAACGATGTCAGGCAAGACGGTGTTGAACCATCTGTGAACGACGCAAGGAAGCGTTCGTCGGTGACGATCAGAGGAGGAAGGCGATGACCCCGACCCTCACGCCGCCGCCGGAGACGGCAGCGCCCCCAGCCGCCGAGGAACGGTGCGACCGCTGCAGCGCGGCAGGCAAACTACGAGTTCGGCTCGCCGAAGGCGGCGACCTGATCTTCTGTGGACATCACGCAAACAAGTACGCCGACCACCTGGTCAAGATCGCGGTGGAGGTGGCAGTCGCCCCGGACTTCACGTGGCGAGGCAACGAGATCACGACCAGCTGACCCATACCGTGTTCGTAGGGCGTCCCGGCCGGGGCGCCCTACGGCCGTTTCCGGGGTGCCCCGGCCGGCTCGCCTGAGGCGAACCGGCAGGTCACATCGTCTGGATGGTGGCGATCCGCTCCTCGAGCTGCTCGATCGTCGCCTGCGCGCTCGGCGGCCCGCCGCACAACCGGCGCAGCTCGGCGTGGATCTTGCCGTGCGGCAGGTTCGTGCGGTGGTGATGCGCCGCCACCAGGGTGTTCAGCTGCCGCCGCAGGACGATGCGGCGCTCCCCCGCCGTCTTGGGCGGCTCCGGGGCGATGGTCGCGGCGGCGGCCGGCGCGCGGCGCTTCTCGGCCGCGACCTGCTCCGCCTGGCGCTTGGTGAGCAGCGCGGACACCTGGTCGGCGGTGAGGAGGCCGGGCAGTCCCAGGTATTCCTCCTCCTCGGCCGTGCCGGTCTGCGCCGGCAGGCCGAACGTCGCGCCGTCGAAGATGACCTGGTCCAGCTCGGCGGTCGCGGACAGCGCCTCGAAGCGTTTGAGCAGGTCGTCGCCGGCCTTCTCCTCGCGCTGGGCCCGCTCCAGGAGGTCGTCCTCGAAGCCTTCCTTCGTCTTCGGGGCGCCGAGGACGTGGTTGCGCTGGGCCTCCATCTCGGCCGCGAGCTCCAGCAGGTGCGGCACGCTGGGCACGAAGACGGTGGCGGTCTCGTTGGTCCCCCTGGCCCGCACGAACCGGCCGATCGCCTGGGCGAAGAACAGGGGCGTGGAGGCGCTGGTGGCGTAGACGCCGACGGCCAGGCGCGGGATGTCGACGCCCTCGGACACCATGCGGACCGCGACCATCCAGCGCTCGTTGGACGCCGCGAATGTGGCGATGCGGCTCGAGGAGCCCTGGTCGTCGGACAGGACGACGACGGCCTTCTCGCCGGTGATCTCGCCGAGGACCTTGGCGTACGCACGGGCCGCCGTCTGGTCGCTGGCGATGACGAGTCCACCGGCGTCGGGCATGCCGCCGGTGCGCAGCACCTGCAGGCGGGCGTCGGCGGCGCGCAGGACCTGCGCCATCCAGTCGCCGGTCGGGTCGAGGGCGGTGCGCCAGGCCTGCGCGATGAGGTCCTGGGTCATCGGCTCACCCAGGCGGGCGGCCAGCTCGTCGCCGGCCGACGTCCGCCAGCGGGTCTCGCCGGAGTACGCGAGGAAGATGACGGGCCGCACGACGCCGTCGGCGAGGGCCTCGGCGTAGCCGTAGGTGGTGTCGGAGCGGGAGCGGGCCATGCCGTCGCTGCCCCGCTCGTACTGCACGAACGGGATCGGGTTGTCGTCGGACCGGAACGGGGTGCCGGTCAGCATCAGCCGCCGCACCGCGGGCTCGAATGCCGCCTTGACGCCGTCGCCCCAGGACTTCGAGTCGCCGGCGTGGTGGATCTCGTCGAGAACGACCAGGGTCTTTCTGGTGATCGTTCGCCGCTTGTGTACCGCGGGAGCCACGCCGACCTGCGCATACGTGACGACCGTGCCGTGGAAGTCGGACGCGGCGTGCACGTCGGCGTTGCGGAAGCCCGGGTCCAGGTCGATCCCGACCCGGGCGGCGGCGTCGGCCCACTGCTTCTTCAGGTGTTCGGTCGGGGTGACGACGGTGAGGTTGTCGATCGTGCCGTCCGCGAACAGCTCGATGGCGATCCGCAGCGCGAACGTCGTCTTGCCGGCGCCGGGCGTGGCGACGGTGAGGAAGTCCTCCCGCTTGCCACGCAGATATTCCATGAGTGCCTTGCGCTGCCACACCCGGAGCGTCTGTCCTGCCTGCACCACCGGACGCGGCGGCATGCGGCACCCCCTTGAGGACCCTGAGAAACCCACACGGAAACGCCTCCGGGTCGGCTCGACCGCGAAGGCGTTGCTCAGCCTAGCGGGCGCGGGCCGGCGGAGCGCCGATCCGCGCCGAACGTCACTACGACAGCTGGACGACCGTCAGGGCTTGTCGTCGTTGTGCACGACGTTCTCGTAGAGGTCCTTGCAGACCGGGCACAGCGGGAACCGCTTCGGGTCACGCGACGGGACCCACAGCTTGCCGCAGATCGCCCGCACCGGCGTGCCCTCGATCATGGCCTGCATGATCTTGTCTTTCGGGGCGTAGTGCGAGAACTTCTCGTCATCGCCGGCGTCATAGCGATAGTCGGTCTGCTCTTCGGTGCGCTCGTCCGTGAGCGTCGAGCCGCCGCCACCGGGGTTCTCGGGAGTCGTTGTCACGGTCCCAGTCTGCCAGGCCAACGGCCGGGATGCCGCACGGCGGCCGGGGTTATCGTTGCGTGGTGATCAACCATGCCATCCGCTTCGGTGCCGAGGTCGCGGCCGCCCGGGACTCCGGCGCGCCGGTCGTCGCGCTGGAGAGCACCATCATCTCGCACGGGCTGCCCCGGCCGTCGAACCTGACCGTTGCCAAGGAGATCGAGGCGACGGTCCGCGCGGCGGGCGCCGTCCCGGCCACGATCGGCATGCTCGGCGGCGAGATCGTGGTCGGCCTGTCCGACGAGGAGATCCACCACCTGGCCGGCAGCGACGACGTGGTGAAGCTCTCCGTGCGCGACCTGGCCCCGGCCGCCGCGTCCCGCGCCGACGGCGCGACCACCGTCGCGGCGACCTCGGCGATCGCGGTCGCGGCCGGCATCGCCGTCTTCGCCACCGGCGGGCTCGGCGGGGTGCACCGCGGCGCGGGCAGCACGTTCGACGAGTCGGCCGACCTCACGGCCCTGTCGCGGCTGCCGATCACCGTCGTCTGCGCCGGGGTGAAGTCGATCCTCGACGTCGGCGCCACCCTCGAACGGCTCGAGACCCTCGGGGTCAGCGTCGTCGGCTACGGCACCCGCCGCTTCCCCGGGTTCTACCTCACCGACGCCGGGTTCGACCTCGACTGGTCGGTGGACGATCCGGCCGGCGCCGCGGCGATCGTGCGTGCGGCCCGCGCTCAGGGCGTACACCAGGGCGCACTCATCGTCGCGAACCCGCTGCCGCTCGACCAGCAGCTCGACCCTGACCTGCACGACCGGGTCCTCGGCGAGGGGCTGGCCGGGCTGGAGCGCGACCACGTGTCCGGCAAGGACGTCACCCCCTACCTGCTGTCGCACTTCCACGAGGCCACCGAGGGCCGCTCGCTGGACGTCAACGTGAAGATCATCCTGCGAAACGCCGACCTGGCGGCGCGCATCGCGGCGGCCCTGTGACGGTGATCGTCGTCGGTGACGTGGTCACCGACATCGTGACGGTCCACGAGGGACCGCTCGCGATCGGCTCCGACACCCTTGCTTCGGTCCGCATCGGCGGCGGCGGGTCCGCGGCGAACACCGCCGCGTGGCTGGGCTCGGTCGGGCATCCGGTGACGTTCGCGGGGGTCGCCGGCGACGACGAACCCGGCACCGCGCGCCTCGCCGAGCTGGCCGCGGCTGGCGTCACCACGACGGTCCGCCGCGTGCCCGGGGTGGCGACCGGCACCGTGGTCGTGCTCGCCTCCGACGCCGAGCGGACCATGTTCACCGACCGCGGCGCCAACCGGCTGCTCTCCCCCGCCGACGTGGACCGCGCCCTGGACGCGACGCCCGCAGGGCGGCACCTGCACCTGTCGGCGTACGTCCTCTTCGACCCCGACTGCGCGCCCGCCGGCCGCCACGCGCTGCGCGCCGCCCGCGACAGGGGCCTCACGACCAGCCTCGACGCGGCGTCGGCGGCACCGCTGCAGCGGCTCGGGAACGCGTTCTGGTCGTCGGTGCCACCCGTGGACCTGCTGTTCGCCAACCTCGACGAGGCCAGGGTGCTCGCGGGGCCCGGCGGCACCGCGACCGAGCTGGCGGCGGCACTGCTGGACCGCGCCCTGGCGGTGGTCGTGAAGTCAGGCGCCGACGGGGCGGCCTGGGCCGGGCCGTCCGGGCCGCCGGTGTGCGTGCCCTCGGTGCAGGTCGCCCGCGTGATCGACCCGACCGGCGCCGGCGACGCCTTCGCGGCGGGCTTCCTGGCGTCCTGGCTGACCGGCGCACCGCCGGCGGACGCCCTCGGCAACGGCGCCCGCCTCGGCGCACTCGCGGTCGCCCGGGTCGGCGGCCGCCCGTGACGCTCAGCCGTCGATGATCTTCGGTTCGTTGTGCTCGCGGTCGGTCAGGGCGTGCGTCGGGTCTGGGTGCGACTGCTGCTGCCGCCGTGCCTGCAGCTTGTTGCGGAAGCGGTGCTCGGGCCGCGGCCCCTTGTCGTTGGCGAGCAGCACCGCCGCCCACGGCAGGAACACCGCGCCGGCCAGCAGCAGGCTCAGCCACAGCCAGAGCAGCGGGACCTTGGCGGTGACCAGGATCGCCGCCACGATCACGCAGAGGCCACGCAGCAGCATCATCGCCACATAGCGCCGCTCGCGGGATCGAAGCTCCTGCTCGGGCGTGCGCTCGGCGGTGGTGATCAGCTGCGCTTTCTGCCTGCGTCCCATCACCACCGAGTCTGCCACGCGCGGCGCCCCGGCCGGGGTCAGGAGTCGGTCGGCTTCACCGGCGCCGCGTGTGCCCCGCCGCCCGGCTCGGTCGGCCGGTTGACGGTGCCGGTCGCGAGCAGGTCGCGGATCTCCGTCAGCAGCCGGATGTCGTCGGCCGGGGCGGCCGACTCCGGCTCGATGCCGCGCTTGCGCCGCTCGGCGAGCTTGTTCATCGGCAGGACGACGAGGAAGTAGACGGTCGCGGCGGTGAGGATGAACCCGATGACCGAGTTCAGGAACGCCGGCCAGGCCAGAAACTGCGACCCGACCTTCAGCCCCTGGTTCTTGTCACCGACGCCGATACCGCCGGTGAGCTTGATCAATGGTTGGAGGAAACCGTCCGTGAACGACTTGACCACGTCGTTGAAGGCGGCACCGATGACGACGGCGACGGCAAGCTCGATGACATTGCCGCGCGAAATAAAGTCCTTGAAACCCTTCAGCACGTTAGGCACCCTACGACCACGGGTGCTCCAGCGCACCTGACGCGCGCCGACCGATGGCCAGGACATCACCCGCCGCGGCGCGGACGTCCGGGTCGTCGTCCGCCGTGAGCCGCTCGAGCGTGGCCGCCGCCCCGGGTCGCCCGCTCAGCGCCCACGCGGTCCAGAACCGGACCCGGCGGTCCGCGTCGGCGGCGCGGGCCACCAGCACCGCGGTGACCGCTTCGCCGGGCCATGAGTGCAGGCCCTGCACGGCGGCACACCTGACCTCGGGATCGGGGTCGCGGGTCCCGGCCGTCAACGCGGCCAGTGCGCGGGGATCGCCCGCGCCGAAGATGGAGCCGAGGCCGCCCAACGCCTCGCCACGGACCCGCGGGTCCGGGTCGGACGCGGCCTCGACGACCAGCGCGACATGCTCTCCACGCCGGTCGAGGTCGATGACGCTCAGCCCCCAGACCCCGACGCGCCGGAGCCCGGGATCCGCGGACGAGACACAGGCCAGGACTTCCGCCCGGGCTTCCCCGGGCCATGCCTCGAAGAGTTCGAGCACGTCGAGCTGCAGCGACTCGCCGTCGTCGTTGCGGTCGTGGACGCTCGCCCGCAGCAGCGCCGGCAACGCGGCAGCACCGTACGTCGTGGCCAGGGCATGCGCGACGGCGTCCCGTGCGACGGTGTCACCCGCGTCCACGTGCTCGGCGAGCCGCCGTTCGAGGTCCGCCCGCTCCACGCCGTTATGCCTGTGGCGCCTTGGCCGCCGCCTTCATCTGCTTCTTGTACTCGCGGACCTGCGTCAACGAGTCCCCGTCGACGATGTCGGCCACGGAGCGGCGCGAGCCGACCTCGCCGTACCCGCCGGCCGCCTCCCGCCAGCCGTCCGGCTGGACCCCGTACTGCTTGCCGAGCAGCGCCACGAAGATCTGCGCCTTCTGCTTGCCGAACCCGGGCAGCGCCTGCACCCGGAGCAGCAGCTCCGCCCCCGACGCCGCACCGGTCCACATGGCGGCGGTGTCGCCGTCGTACCGGTCCACGAGCACCCGGCAGACCTCCTGCACCCGCGCCGCCATCGCCTTCGGAAACCGGTGCAACGCCGGCGGCGTCGCGAAGATCTCCACCAGCGCCTCGGGGTCGAACTCGGCCAGCTCCTGCGCGGTCGGCTCATGCCCGAGCCGCTGCCCGAGCACCCACGGCGAGGTGAACGCCTTCTCCAGCGGGATCTGCTGGTCGAGCGTCATCCCGATGAGCAACGCCAAGGGGTCCCGGTCCAGCAGCGCATTCGCCTCGACGGGGATCGGCAACGAGAACGGCATGCCCACATCTTGCCCCAGCTCGCGGCGCGCTCGCGTGCGCCTCGCCTGTCCGGGCAGCGCGTCGGGGTGGCAGGGTCGAGGGAGGTGTCGTCGACGAGCTGGGCGCCGATCGTGCCGTAGGTGATCGTCGTCCAGCGGCTGGTGATACCGGTGATCTCGCCCCACTGCTCGACCTTCTCCCAGGTGCCCTCCGTCACGCGCGATGTAACCGGCTGCGTGCGGCGTAGTCTTCGCGTACCTGGCCCTCGAGCTGCTCGGTGGCGTCGCGCCCGACGAGCTCCACGTGACGCTCCCGACGCACCTGGTCATCCGCGCCACGACCGGCCCGCCGGAAAATTCCTGACGCCACCGCGTCCATCCCGGCCCCGGTCGTTCGTAGTGATGGCACCAGGCAATGAAAGGAGCCCAGACCATGAAGTACATGCTGCTCATCAACAGCGCCGCGGACGACACCGAGGCGTGCCCGGACTCGTTCGAGGACTGGCAGGCCTACGACAAGGAGGTCCAGGCGGCCGGGATCTTCGTCACCGGGCACTCCCTCGCGGACCTGGTGACCGCCACGACCGTGCGGGTCGCCGCGTCGGGTGAGCGGACCGTGACCGACGGTCCGTTCGCCGAGACGCGGGAGGTCCTCGGCGGCTACTACGTCATCGACGTGCCGGACCTCGACGTCGCGCTGGACTGGGCCGCCCGGTGCCCCGGCGCCCGCGGCGGCGGCTCGGTCGTGGTCCGGCCGGTCGCCGACTTCGGCTGACGGCCGGTCATGCAGGAGATCGAGGCCGTGTTCCGGGAGGAGCACGGCCGCCTCCTGGCCGCGCTCGTGCGCCGCTTCGGCGACCTGGACCTGGCCGAGGAGGTCGCGTCGGAGGCGGTCGAGGCGGCACTGGTGCGCTGGCCCGCCGACGGGGTGCCGCCCAACCCGGGCGCCTGGCTGATGACCACCGCCCGCCGCAAGGCGGTCGACCGGCTGCGCCGGGACCAGGCGTACGCGGCGAAGCTCGCCATCCTCCAGGTCGACGCCGACCGCCTGCACCAGGCCGGGCCGGTGGCGGTGGCGGGCGAACTGCCGGACGAGCGGCTGCAGCTGTTCTTCACCTGCGCCCACCCGGCGCTCGCGGCCGAGGACCGGGGCGCGCTGACGCTGCGCTGCCTCGCCGGGCTCAGCACCCCCGAGGTCGCGCGGGCGTTCCTGGTCCCGGCGGCGACCATGGCGAAACGGATCGTCCGCGCCAAGCAGAAGATCCGTGAGGCCCGGATCCCGTTCCGGGTGCCCGGCCCCGACGAGTTGCCGGCCCGCCTCCCGGGTGTGCTGCAGGTGCTCAACTCGATCTTCACGGAGGGGTACGCGGCGCACCGCGACGATCTGGCCGCCGAGGCGATCCGCCTGACCCGGATCCTGCGCCGGCTGCTGCCCGCGGAGCGGGAGGTCACCGGCCTGCTCGCGCTGATGCTGCTGACCCATGCCCGCCGCGACGCCCGCTTTTTCGGTGGCCGGCTGCTGTTGCTCGACGAGCAGGACCGCGCCCGGTGGGACCGGCCGATGATCGAGGAGGGGCTCGGGCTCGTCGTGGCCGCGCTGACCGGCGGGGACCCCGGCCCGTTCGCCGTGCAGGCCGCGATCGCCGCCCTGCACGACGAGGCCGCCGACGTCGCGACGACCGACTGGCCGCAGGTGGTCGCCCTGTACGACGTCCTGCTGGCCCTCACCCCGTCACCGGTCGTCGCCCTGAACCGCGCCGCCGCGGTGGCCATGCGCGACGGCCCCGCGGCGGGCCTGGCGCTGCTCGACGAACTGTCCGACGAGCCGCGGCTGCACGGCTACCACCCGCTGCCGGCCGCCCGGGCGGACCTGCTCGCCCGCCTGGGCCGCACCGAGGAGGCCGCGGCCGCCTACCGGGAGGCGATCGCCCTGGCCGGCACCGATCCGGAGCGGTCCCTGCTCCACCGCCGCCTGCACGACCTCACCGGCCAAAGTTGACCAGTCCGAACCGGATGCGTAGCAATGGGTCGCGCAGTTCACGACCGAAACCCGGATCGGATAGCCAGGCGTCGGAAAGTGGACGGGTGCCGGGCCGGTGAGTGGCGCCTCCCGGAAGGCCGGCGGCCCCCCGCCGCACGTGATGCGAACTGCGGAAACCTGGCCGCGAGCCGGTTTGCCAGCAGTGACGCAGCACACGCAACGGTCCGGCGGCAGATGGGCTGGACGGCACGAAGACGGGGTTTCCGGGTTGAGCGAGAGCCATAGCCTGGGCTGATGTTCGAGCGCAAGGTGATGGCGGCGTGGGCCGCGTTCGGGGGGATCGCCGCGGTGTCCGCGGCGCTGGTGCTGCGTCGGCCTGACGCGCAGCGGCTGTCGGACCTGCACATCTACTACGGGGCGGCGAAGTTCGACGGGCCGCTCTACGACTACGTCGCCGAGAACGGCGGGCCGTTCACGTATCCCCCGTTCGCGATGGTGCTCTTCCGGCCGCTGAGCCTGCTGCCCGAGGCGACCCTCGGCCTGCTGTGGCTGGCGATGACCTGCGCCGCGGTGATCGCCATCGCGCGCACCGTGACCCGGCGGGCCGCAAACGCGACCGAAGCGACCGAAGCGACCGAGGCGCCTGCCAGAGTCGGCCGCGGGCTGCTGGTCGCCGGGGTCGCGATGGCGCTGCTGGTGTCGGCGCCGGTGCAGAGCAACCTGCGCTTCGGGCAGGTGAGCATCTTCATCGTGCTGCTCGCGCTCATCGACGCGGGACAGGTGGTGCCGGCGCGCTACCGGGGCATCCTCGTCGGCGTCGCCGCGGCGATCAAGCTCACGCCGCTGCTGTTCGTCGTGTACTTCCTCTTCGCCCGGCGGTACAAGGACGCGGCGCGGGCCGGGGCGGCGTTCGTCGCCTGCGCGGCGATCGCGGCGGCGCTCATGCCGGGCGCCAGCGTGCGGTACTGGGGCGGCACCATCTTCCAGACCTCGCGCATCGGCGACCTCGCCTCGCTGGGCAACCAGTCCGTGCACGGCATGCTGCTGCGGATCGGCCTCTCCCCCGGGACGCTGCCGGTGGTCTGGGCGGTGCTGATCGCGGCGATCTGCGGCGCCGCGCTGCTGCGGGCCCGGCACCTGCACCTGCACGGTGAGCCGGTGCGGGCCGCGGTGCTCGTCGGCTGCGCCACGGTGGCGGCGTCGCCGGTGTCGTGGACGCATCACCAGGTGTGGACGGTGCTCGCGGCGATGCTGCTGGTCGCCGCCGACGGCGCGTGGCGGCGGGTCGCGGGGTGGACGCTGCTGGTCGTGATGACGCTGTCGCTGGGTGTGGTGCTGCGCGGGGTCGCGCTGTACCCCGGCTGGCAGTTCCTGCTCGAGAACGCCCGGTCGCTGGGGCTGGTCGCGGTCTGCGTCGCCGGGGTCGGCGGCGCCGCGGCCGTGCGGATGCGCACCGCGCGGTTCCGCGCTACCCGGCGGGTCGCGGTGGCCGTCGCGGCGGGGCTCGCCGTCCTCGCGCTCACCCCGCTGCCGGCCGGCGCCGACCCGACGTTCAAGGCGTACTCCGCCGACGACCTCACCAACCCCCGCTACTTCTACTTCACCGGCACGCCGGTGGCGGGCCAGCCGGTCACCTTCATGATCCGGCGGGAGAAGACGAAGGTCCGCGTCAACGGCGTCGTCGGGGCCGAGGTGGCGCGGCTGCGGTACACCTCGGCGCCCGGCGGCGCGGCGCGCGGCATCCCGCTGCTGGAGGCGGAGCCGGGGGTGCGCACGTTCTCGTTCCGCAGCGCCAGCCTCGCCCACGGCCGCCTCGAGGCGCTCGACGCGGCCGGGCAGGTCACCGCGACGTTCACGAACCTGGCGTGAACCGTTCGGCCTCAAGGACCGACTTGAGGCCGCTGAGGACCCGCGACCACGCCTCGTCCCGCTCCTCGTCCGGGTCGCGCTCCACGTCGTCGCACGTGAGCGCGACCCGGCACACGCCCGGCTCGACCGGGGTGATCAGCCAGGTCAGCCAGCAGTGCACCTCCTGTTCGGCGCCGATCCCGGTGTACAGGTTGTGCACCAGCAGCCGCTCCTCCTCGACGTGCACGATGTCGCCGTGCAGGACGTCGGGGACAGGGCCGGCCGCGGCGCGGTAGACGATGGGCGCGCCCGGGGTCCACTGCGAGTCGACCGCGAGGCCGAGGTAGAAGCGCCGCGTGAACGCGGGATCGGTGATCGCCCGCCACACCCTGGACGGGTCGGCGGCGATGTACAGGCTGCACGTCGAAGTCCTCATGCTCCTCATCGTGCGCAGGCGACTTGGGAGGCGCTTGCGCCCGACTTGGGGCGCCCCCCGTACCCTGGCGGCAACGACGAACCAAGGAGCACTCGCGTGGACGACCTGATCGCCGAGCTGGAGGCGCAGGAGCAGCGGCTGCGGTTCACCCGGTTCGACAACGACGACGCCTGGACGCTGGGGTCGCTGCTGGTGCGGCTGGGCAAGGAGCGCGGGCTGCCGATCACGATCGACATCCGCCGCCACGGCCACCAGCTGTTCCACGCCGCGCTGCCGGGCACCGCACCCGACAACGACCGGTGGATCGAGCGCAAGATCCGGGTCGTGGAGCGGCTCAACGCCTCGTCGTTCCTGATCGGCCGGCGGATGGCGGCCAAGGGGCAGACGATGGACGCGGCATACGGGGTGGACCCGGCCGACTTCGCCACGCACGGCGGCGCGTTCCCGATCCGGGTCGTGGACGTCGGCGTGGTCGGGGTCGTCACCGTGTCCGGGCTGCCGCAGGCCGACGACCATGCGCTCGTCGTCGAGGCCCTAGGGCTGTTCCTCGACAGATAGAGGGTTGTCTCCGGCCGGGCTGGGGCCCAAGATTCCGCGTGTGATGAAGCGACTTGCTGTGTGCGTCGCCGTTACCGCGGCCCTCGCACTGACCGGATGCTCTGATGACGCGCCGAAGGACAACGGCGCCGTCGCGGCACCCACCACGGAACAGTCCCTGCTGCCGCAGAGCGGGCCGGCGCCGACGAAGCCGGGCGCGAGCCCCCAGGCGGGATGCCCGGTGGACGCGGCGACGCTGGAGAAGGCGTTCGTGGCGAACGTCGACGTCTCCAACGCCGTCGACATCGGCAAGGGCCTCACCGACATCAGCTGCGTGGAGACCTGGGCGACCGCGCGCACCCAGCCGGAGGCCAACGACCAGGCGACGGTGCTGTTCCGGTTCGACGTCGCCAAGAAGCAGTGGTTCGCGATTTCCGGCGGCACCGACGGCGTCTGCACGGGCAAGGTCAAGGTCCCCGCGGAGATCGCCAAGCAGCTCAAGAACTGCTGAAGTTGATGACGAGGGACTAACCAAAAGTCCCGTTTTATGGTCACATAGGTCATGGAGCGTGAAGTACTGCTCCGGCTCCTCGATGAGGTGCCGGGGGAAGCGTTCGTGGCCTGCAAGGACGCGATCAGGGCCGGCGCGGACTACGTCGTGTGGGACGACACCGTGCCGGCCGACCAGCTGGCGCGCAGCTACTCGCGGCGGGCGCAGCACATGGCGAAGGTCGGCACCCCGATGCTCGGCGGCGACGACGCGATCGCCCGCCTGCAGATCGCGGGTGGCCGGCCGCTGCGCATCGGCGAGGCGAAGGTCGAGGACCCGCCGACGCACTTCCAGCTCTTCCTCACCGCCGACGCGACCCGCGTCGTGGCCTGTTTAGGGATCGACCAACGTTGACGTAGCAGGATGTCAGGGTGGATGCACTGCTCGACGCCGACGGTCTCGCCCGCCTCCGTGCGGCCCTGACCTCCGCCCGGTACACCTCCCAGGGCATCAAGGACCTGCTGGGTGAGCCCGCGACGGCCGCCCTCGCCCGCAACGACTTCCGCGCCGCGCTCAAGCGCACCGAGGAGCAGCCGGGCCGGCTCGCGACGCTCGTGCGCCTGTTCGTGTGCGGCCAGACCGAGCCCCTCTCCGCCGTCGCCGACGCGCTGTCGCCGCTCTCTCTCGAGGCCGCGCTGCCGCTGCTGGAAGCATCGCAGGACGGTGTTCGCGCCGCGGTCGAGCTGGAGCCCTACGGCGACTGGTGGGTCGTGGCCGACCTGTCTGCCGGCATGCGTCCCGGCCGGCCGCTGCCCGGCGACCACGTGCTCGGCATCGGCGGCGCCTCCACCACCCTCGCCGGCGCCACGCTGCGGCACCCGGTCGCGACCGCCCTGGACCTCGGCACCGGCTGCGGCGTGCAGTCGCTGCACCTGTCGACCCACGCGGCGAAGGTCACGGCGACCGACCTGCTGCCCCGGGCGCTGCGCTTCGCCGCGACGACCGCGGCGCTCAACGGCCTGGACTGGGAGCTGCTGCACGGGGACCTGACCGCGCCGGTCGCCGGTCGCCGCTTCGACCTGGTGGTGAGCAACCCGCCGTTCGTCGCCGGGCCGGGCACGACCGAGCACACGTACCGCGACTCCGGCCGCCCCGGCGACGCGGTCTGCGCCGAGCTCGTCGCGGCCGCGCCCGGGCTGCTCACCGACGGCGGGCACATGCAGTTCCTGGCCAACTGGCTGCACGTCACCGGCGAGCAGTGGGAGGACCGGGTCGCGGACTGGCTGGCCGGCACCGGCCTGGACGCGTGGGTGATCCAGCGTGAGGTCTCCGACCCGGTCGCGTACGTCAACCTCTGGCTCACCGACGCCTCCGAGGACCCCCTGCGGCAGCCGGCGATCGCGGCGGCCTGGCTCGACTGGTTCGACGCGCAGAAGGTCGACGCGGTCGGCTTCGGGCTGATCACCCTGCGGGCCGGCGGTCACGACGACCCGACGGTGCGCATCGAGGACCTGCGGCAGACCGTCGACGGCTCGTTCGGCCCGCTGATCGGCGACTGGTTCGCCCGGCAGGACTTCCTGCGCTCCGGCGACCTGCTCGGCACCCGGTTCGTCGCCGCGCCCGGGCTCACGCTGCGGCAGGAGGCGACCCGCGGCCCCGACGGCTGGGAGGTGGGGCAGCAGGTCCTGAGCCTGCCCGACGGCCTGCGGTGGAACGAGGAGGTCGACCCGGTCGCCCTGACGCTCGTCGGTGCCTGCGACGGGTCCGTGACGCTGCGCGACCAGGTGGACGTGTTGGCGGCGGCGCACGGTGTACCGGCTGAGGTGCTCTCCGACGTTGCCGTCCCCCTCGTCGCTCACCTGGTCGAGCGCGGCATCCTGCGGCCCGCCTGATGCGGGCGCTGGTGCAGACGGTGAGCCGCGCGTCGGTCACCGTCGACGACGCCGTGGTCGGGTCCATCGAGGGTGGCCTGCTCGTCCTGGTCGGCGTCACGCACACCGACGTGCTCGCGACCGCCCAGACCCTGGCCCGCAAGGTGCACGAGCTGCGCATCCTTCCCGACGAGAAGTCCGCCGCCGACGTGGGCGCGCCGCTGCTCGTGGTCTCGCAGTTCACGCTGTACGGCGACGCGCGCAAGGGCCGGCGCCCCACCTGGATCGCGGCGGCCCGTCCCGAGGCCGCCGAGCCGCTCATCGAGGCGTTCTGCCAGCATCTGCGAGACCGGGGCGCTGTGGTCGAAACCGGGCGCTTCCGGACTCACATGCTGGTCGAAAGCGTGAACGTCGGACCCCACACGGTGATGCTCGAAATCTGAGACTCACGGATTCGTGCCACGGCTCGGCCGCCTCACCGCCACTTCACGCCCGCTCAGCGAAGCTTCTTCCCGTAGGAATGATCGCGCCACTTGTCAAGGCACACGGGAGGCGAGCGAAGTGGCCCAGCCGCTGAGTGACACCACGGAGTTCAACGCAGTCGACGTCGACACCGACGAGCAGCACGAGCCGCAGATCGACAACACGGGCGTCTCAGCGGACCTCGTTCGCGCTTACCTCAACACCATCGGACGCACCAAACTGCTCACCGCCGAGCAGGAGGTCGACCTCTCCAAGCGGATCGAGGCCGGGCTCTACGCGGAGGAGAAGCTCAGCACGGGCAATGTCCACCCCGCCTGGATGAACACCTACGAGGTCGTCGTCCGCGAGGGCCGCGCCGCCAAGGCGCACCTGTTGGAGGCCAACCTGCGCCTGGTGGTCAGCATCGCGAAGCGGTACACCGGACGCGGCATGGCGTTCCTGGACCTCATCCAGGAGGGCAACCTCGGCCTCATCCGCGCCGTCGAGAAGTTCGACTACACCAAGGGCTACAAGTTCTCCACCTACGCCACCTGGTGGATCCGGCAGGCCATCACCCGCGCCATGGCCGACCAGGCCCGCACCATCCGCATCCCGGTGCACATGGTCGAGCAGGTCAACCGCATGGTCCGGGTCCGCCGCGACCTGTCCGCCACCCTCGGCCGCGAGCCGGTCGTGGCCGAGGTCGCCGCCGCCCTGGGCATCGAGGAATACCAGGTCATCGAGCTGATCTCCTACGACCGCGAGCCGGTCAGCCTCGACCAGGCCGTCGGCGAGGACGGCGAGAGCGCCCTCGGCGACTTCGTCGCCCGCATCGACCCCCGCGAGGAGCCGGGCGACAGCGTGTCGCAGGGCATGCTGAAGTCCGAGGTCGAGATCGTCCTCTCCACGCTCTCCCAGCGCGAGCAGGCCGTGATCCGGCTCCGCTTCGGCCTCGACGACGGCCGGCAGCGCACCCTCGACGAGGTCGGCCGCGAGTTCGGCCTGTCCCGCGAGCGCATCCGCCAGATCGAGAAGGTCACCCTGCTGAAGCTCCGCCACCCCTCCCGCGCCAAGCGTCTCGAGGCCTACGCCAGCTGAAACTCTTACCCGCCATCGGCTTCGCCGAAGCTCGCTGCCCCACCGCTGCGCGGCGGGTCCCGCCGGGGGATTCTCACCCCGGACCCCCAATGCGCCGCCAGGGCGCACAGTCCGCGTGCCGCGTGACTGGGATTGCGCATACGCGCCCATCCCGTGGCCGGCCGCCGTTCATCGAATGCGCCTTGATCGACAGGAACTCTTGGCTGCGGCGACAGCCCGGCGTCCCTGTCGATCAAGGGCTGTGATCACTCCGGGCCGTTCCTAGCTTCGGGCGCCCGCCGGGCGGAGACGTTGGTCAATGCCCCGAAATGCCCCTTTTCCAGATAGACGGTGTGCGATCTACCCGCGATCCAAAGATCATCTTGCGGGTGGATCGCACACTGTCGATGGCATAAAGGGGGCATAGTGGGGCATTGACCAATGTCTCCGCAGGTGTCTCCGCAGGTGTCTCCGCAGGGTAGGTGGCGCGGGTGGGGCGCACGCCGATCTCCGCAATGCGTTGTTTCAGAAGAGGCGTCTGGGGCCGCTGTCGGGGCGGGGTAGTGGGGTGGTGAAGTCGGCGGTGGCGTGCAGGACGGCCAGGCCCTCGGGGCGGGCCAGGATCGGGTTCAGGGACAGCGACGACAGGGTCGGCTGGTCGTCGACGAGGCGGCCGATGCGCAGCAGCAGGTCGGCGAGGGCGTCCAGGTCGACGGGGGCGGAGCCGCGGTAGCCGGTCAGCAGCGGCGCCGCGCGCGGGGCGCGGACCAGGGCGGCCGCGTCGCGGTCGGTGAGCGGAACGGGGCGCCAGGCGCGGTCGCCGAGGAGGTCCGCGGCCTCGCCGCCCAGGCCGAAGCCGACGACCGGGCCGAACGCGGGGTCGTCGACGACCTCCACCACGCACGCGACGCCAGGTGCCACCATCGGCTGGACGAGGACCTCCACGCCGAGGCCGAAGAGGCGTTCCAGCTCCTGGTACGCGTCGTCGACCAGGTCGCGCGTGGTGAGGTTGAGCCGGACCGCGCCGAGGTCGAGGCGGTGCCGCCACGGTTTGGTGGCGACCTTCAGCGCGACGGGCAGGCCGAGGGCTTCGGCGACCGTCGCGACGTCGGGGCCTGTGGCGCGCCGGGACGGGACGACCGGGATGCCGTAGGCGGCGAGGAGCTCCTCGAGGTCCGCGGACGGCGGGATCTTGAGGTCCGGGAGCTCGGGGACGGTGCCGACCGGTTCGCGGCGCCAGGCGGCGTAGCGGGCGACCCGGCCAAGGGCGCGCACCGCCTCCTCGATCGCCGGGTACGTCGGCAGCGCCGTCGGGTCGCTCGACAGGTACGCCGGGGCGAACGTGAACGACGGGTCCGCCGGCAGGACGACCGCGAGGGGGCGCACCGACTCGACGGTCGTGGTGCGCAGCAGCTCCGCGACGCCGAGCTCGCCCGGGACCGAGAGCGCGGGGGCGTACGCGGCGACGACCGCGTCCACGGTGTCGTCGGCGAGCGCCTCCCCCACGGCGTCGACGAAGTCGGCGTCGCTGACCTCCGGGCCGAGGTCGCGGACGGAGGCGACCCGCAGCCCGGCGGCCGGTGCCTTGGCGACGGTGAGGACGCCGAGGGCGGCGGCGTTGGTGACGACCGCGATCCGGTCCCCGGTCGGCAGCGGCTGCCCCGCGATGAGCAGGCCGACGTCGAAGAGCTCGGCGACGGTGTCGACGCGGATCACGCCGGAGCTGGCGAACAGGGCGGCGACGCCGCGGGCGTCGGGGCCGGTGGTGACGGCGTCGAGGGCGGGCGGCCGCACCGGGCTGGCGACCGCGGCGACCGGTTTGCGCCGGGCCAGCTCGCGGGCGATGCGGGCGAACTTGCGCGGGTTGCCGAACGTCTCCAGGTACAGCAGCACCGCGTCGGTCTGCGGGTCCTCGCGCCAGTACTGCAGGGCGTCGTTGCCGGACACGTCGGCGCGGTTGCCGGCGGAGACGAACGTCGACAGCCCCAGCCCCCGCCGGTCGGCCTCGGCGAGCAGGGCGGTGCCGAGCGCGGCGGACTGGCTGAAAAAGCCGACGCGTCCGCGGCGGGGCAGCAGCGGCGCGAGCGTCGCGTTGAGCTGCACGCCGGGGTCGGTGTTGGCGATGCCGAGGCAGTTGGGTCCGACCAGGCGCATGCCGTGGCTGCGGACCGCGCGTAGCAGCGTCGCCTGCGCCTCGGCGCCGGCCGCCCCGGACTCGGCGAACCCGGCGGAGACCACGACCAGCCCGTGCACGCCGGCGGCGGCGCAGTCCTCGACGACGGACGGCACCGCTTCCGCCGGTACCGCGACGACCGCCAGATCAACAGGGTGCGTGGTGCCTGCCAGTGCGGCCACCGCGGGCAGTCCGCCGACGACGGGGGCGGACGGGTGCACGGGGATGAGCGGGCCGGCGGGCCCGGCCGC
Organism: Dactylosporangium sp. NPDC049525; assembly: GCF_040676755.1. Lineage (NCBI taxonomy): Bacteria > Bacillati > Actinomycetota > Actinomycetes > Micromonosporales > Micromonosporaceae > Dactylosporangium > Dactylosporangium sp. NPDC049525. The sequence goes on from NZ_JBFAPO010000031.1 coordinate 49,800, forward strand.
CTTGAGGTGCGCGAGGATGGCGGCGCCGATGCCGGTGCCGTCGGCGCGGGCACCGTAGACGGCGACGCCCCGCGGGTTGAGCAGCCGGCCGATCGAGCGGGCCTCGGCCTGCTGTTCGCGGGACCACTGGACCCGCATCGAGTCCGGCGTCGCGGCGATCGGGAACCACAGGTGCACCACGCCGTCGGCGAACTTCCGCTCGACCTGAAACCCGGCGGCCATGAAGACGCGCAGCATCGCCTGGTTCACCGGCAGGACGTCGGCCTCGAACTCGGTGATGCCCTCCTGCGACGCGGCCGCGACGAGGTGCTCGATGAGGACCGAGCCGATGCCGCGGCCCTGGTGCGCGTCCTCGACGACGAACGCGACCTCCGCCTGGTGCGAGCCGGCGCCGAGGCGCTCGTAGCGGCCGACGGCGATGAGTTCGCCCGCGTGCTCGATGACGAACGCCTCCCGGTCGCGGTGGTCGACGTTGACGAACCGGTCCAGATCGCGTTGCGGGATCCGGGGGTACGCGGAGAAGTACCGCAGATAGCGCGTCCGCTCCGAGAAGCGCGAGTGCAGCGCGACGATCCGGTCGGCGTCGTCGGGCCGGATCGGTCGCAAGTGGACGGTCGTGCCGTCGGAGAGCAGGACGTCCGCGGCCCGGTCCGGTGTTTCGGTCACGTCTTCATCGTCCCACCGGCGCGTTGGTTATCGTGTCGGGATGATGCTCACCCCGGCCGACGTGCAAGCCGTCCGGTTCACCAAGGCGGCGTTCGGCAAGCGTGGCTATGACGAGGACGAGGTCGACGCGTTCCTGGACGTGGTCGCGCAGGCGCTGACCGCGTTGCACGACGAGCTGTCGACCCTGCGGGGCGCGCCGTCGCCGGACACGTCGTTCGGCACCTCGAAGGCGGCGGCGACGGCGATGCTGGCCGAGCTCGACCGGATCAAACAGCGCCTGACCCGCCTCGAGGAGGCGGCAGTAGGGCACTAGTCCCGCGGGTCGTGGGGATCCAGGCCGAAGAACGGGAAGCTCGCCGTGCGGGTCGCCATGACCGCCCGGTCGACGGCGTCCGGGGTCTGGCCCGGCACCCACGGCGTCCACTCCCCCGACCCGCCGTCGGTCATCGATGTCGGCACAGGATGGCCGGGCCGCCGGGTCTTCGCGAACCGTTGCCACGACTCGGGCGTCGGCGTCGCGGGGTCGAGGGCCTCGCCGGTCACCACGGCCAGCAGGTGGGTCCACGCCCGCGGCACGCACTCGACGAGCGCGTATCCACCGCCGCCGCTGGCGACCCACTTGCCGCCCGCCACCTCGGTCGCGAGGTCGCGCAGGGCGAGGTACGCGGCCCGCTGCCCGTCGACCGTCAGCTGCAGGTTGGCGAGGGGGTCGTGCCGGTACGTGTCGGCGCCGCACTGCGTGAACAGCAGCTGCGGCCGGAACGCGCGCAGCACCCCGGGCACCACGGCGTGGAACGCCCGCAGCCAGCCGGCGTCGTCGGTGCCGGGCGGGAGCGCGACGTTGACCGCGGAGCCCTCCGCGCCGGGCCCGCCGGTCTCGGAGGGGAAGCCGGTGCCGGGGAACAGCGACCGCGGCGACTCGTGCAGGCTGACGGTGAGCACCCGCGGGTCGTCGTAGAAGATCTCCTGGACGCCGTCGCCGTGGTGGACGTCGATGTCGACGTACGCGACCCGTTCGGCGCCCAGCTCCAGCACCCGGGCGATCGCGACGGCGGGGTCGTTGTAGACGCAGAAGCCGGCGGCCCGGGCGGGCATCGCATGGTGCAGTCCACCGGCGATGCTGACCGCTCGGTCGGCCTCGCCGAGCCAGACCGCCTCGGCCGCGGCGCGGGTCGCACCCGCGATTAAGGCGCTGGCGTCGTGCATGCCGGGGAACGTGGGGTTGTCGCTCGTGCCGAGGCCCATGATGCTGAGCCGCCGGCCGGTCGACGCGGCCCTGACCACGGCGATGTAGGCCGGGTCGTGCACGGTGGCCAGCATGTCGTCGCCGGCCTGCTCCGGGACCCGCAGCGTGACCCCCTCGCGACCGAGGACGCCCAGGTCACGGGCGAGGGCCATGGTCAGCTCCACCCGCACCGGGTCGAGGGGGTGCTCGCCCATGTCGTACCGCAGCAACGCGTCATCCCACATGACCAGCGTGTTCACGTGACCGGTCCCTCCTGTGCGGTGTGAGCAGGGACCCTGCGCGCGCCGGTAGGATTGCAGAACGCGGAGACCCCCGCTTCCCACACCAGCTCGGCGACGACGGCACCGTCCAAGATCGCTTGGTTGGCTGTCACGTTCCAATCTTGACGTACGCGACGAGTACCATCGCGTACCGGGAGGGCAAGGCAGTGAACGACCTGGTCGATACCACCGAGATGTATTTGAAGACGATCCTCGAGCTCGAAGAAGAGGGCGTCGTTCCCAAGCGTGCCCGGATCGCCGAGCGACTCCACCAGAGCGGACCCACCGTCAGCCAGACCGTCGCCCGTATGGAGCGCGACGGACTGCTGATCGTCGAGGGCGACCGCCACCTCGCGCTGACGGACGAGGGCCGCGTCCACGCGGTCGCCGTCATGCGCAAGCACCGCCTCGCCGAGCTGCTGCTGGTCAACGTGATCGGCCTGCCGTATGAGGAGGCGCACGAAGAGGCGTGCCGCTGGGAGCACGTCATGAGCGACGCCGTCGAGCAGCGGGTCTATGAGCTGCTGGGCCGTCCGACCCGTTCGCCGTATGGCAACCCGATCCCGGGACTGGAGGGCCTCGAGGGCAGCTCCACCGCCCACGACCCGTCCGACCCCGAGCGCAACCTCGCCTTCCCCGGTCTCGCCGGGGCGGTCGTGGTGAGCCGGATCTGCGAGAGCGTCCAGACCGACGCCGACGTGCTGCGCCAACTGCACACCGCCGGCATCGACCCGGGCGCGACGGTCACCGTGGCGCAGGAGCGCGACGGCGTCAGCATCGACCGGGCGGGCGAGCGCATCCGGCTGCCGCGGGAGGTCGCGTCGCGGGTGTTCGTCGCGGCGCACTGAGCGGCCGCGCCGATGCTTTCCGGGTGCACCGTCCAGGAGCTGGTCGACCGGGTCGCCGGCAAGTGGAGCGTGTGCATCCTGGTGGCCGCCGCCGACGGCCCGATCCGGTTCACCGAGCTGGAGCGGGCAATCAGCGGCATCAGCCGCCGCATGCTGACCCTCACGCTGCGTAACCTGGAGCGTGACGGGATGCTCGTGCGGACCGTCTACCCGACGGTCCCTCCACGGGTGGAATACAGCCTCACGCCGATGGCCCTGGAGCTGCACGCCGCCCTGCTCGCGATCACCACGTGGGCGGAGCGGCACCGCACCGACGTCGCCATGGCCCGCGAACGCTACGACGCCCGCCCCACCGCCTAGCCCCGAACTTCAGCTTGCATGAGCATATGGTGACATGTAGGTTCAACGGCACGTGATGTGCCCTAGACTGGGCTGGATGAATGAGGAGCACGGCATGACTGCCGCCCCGAATCTGCCGCTCGGGCCGCTCACGTTGCAGGACGTGACAGCGCTCGCCGCAGCTGATGATCAGCACCGGTATGAGCTGACCGAGGGGAATCTCATCGTCATGCCGCCGCCGACCTGGCGTCACCAGGAGATCAGCCTGCTCCTCGGCTCGTGGCTCCTTGCCCGCGGCCTCCAGGGCCGGGTCAATGTAGCTCCCGGCGTCAAAACTGCAGACGACGAGCGCAGTGGGCGCATCCCAGACCTTGTTGTAGTCAAGGGCGACGTATCGCCGGGCGAGGTGTGGCTGTCGTCGGCGGCAGTGCTCCTCGCCGTGGAGATCGTGTCGCCCGGGTCGGAGCGGGCCGACCGGTGGTTCAAGCCGGTCGAATATGCCAAGGTCGGCATCGAGCACTTCTGGCGGGTCGAGCCCGACGACACCGTGCTGCGGTTCCAGCTCGTCGACGGGGCATACAAGGAGATCGGCCGCGAGCCGCTCGACACGCTCCTCGCCGGCGAGGTGCCGGACCTGAGCTGAGACGCCGGCCACACCGTGTCACGTTCCGGGGGCTGAGGCGTCAAATACACCATGCAGCGAACAGTGCTCGTCACCGGCGCGACCGGGACGCTCGGGCGGGACGTCGTCGCCGTCCTGGAGGAACGTGGTCACGAGGTGCGCGGCTTGAGCCGGTCGAGGCCCGGCTTCGCGCACGGGAACCTGCTCACCGGCGAAGGGCTCGCCGAGGCCGTCGACGGGGTCGACGTGGTGGTGCACGCGGCCACCGACGGGCGCAGAGACGTCGCGGCCGCCGCGAAGCTGATCGAGGCCCTGGAGGCCGGCGGGAAGCCGCACCTGGTGTTCGTGTCGATCGTCGGCGTCGACAAGATCCCGTTCGGCTACTACAACGACAAGGTCACCATCGAGAGGATGGTCGCCGCGTACGGCGGGACGTCCCTGCGGGCCAGCCAGTTCCACGACCTGGTGCTGACCCTGGCGAAGGCGATGACGAAGCTCCCGCTCGTCGGGTTCTACCCGGCGTTCGACCTGCGGCCGGTCGAGGTCCACGACGTGGCGGTGCGGCTCGCGGAGATCGTCGAGGGTGACCTGCCGGCGACGCCCGCCGACCTCTCCGGGCCGCAGCGGCGCAGCGCCCGCGAACTGTGGCGGGCGTACCTGGCGAAGGCCGGGAAGCGGCGGCTACTGGTCCCGGTCAGACTGCCCGGAAAGATGTTCCGGGCGCTGCGCAGCGGCGCCGGGACCGGTCCTGGCGGCGGGACCGGGACCTGGGGGGACTACCTGCGGCGCACCCTCTGAGTGCCGGATCCGCCGCAGCCCCACCGCGGCGGCGACGCCCGCGGCGGCCACGTCGGCGACGGTGAAGAGCAGGCGCGACACGAGCGTCAACGCCCACGCCGTCGCCCACGGCACGCCCAGGCCGGCCAGGGCGAGCGCCATCAGGAACTCGCGGGCGCCGAGGCCGGACGGGGCGACGATGACGAACGTGCTGATGCTCATCGCGAGCGCCATCGCGAAGACGCTGCCGACCAGGCCGTGCAGGCCCGGCAGGTGCGCGCGGACCAGCAGCCACACGTGCAGGCCCGCCGTGAGGTAGCCGGCGACGCACCAGGCGGCGCTCTCCAGGACCGGCCGCCAGGTGATCGGCCGGTCCAGCGGCGGGCGCCGCAGCACCCGCATCGCCCTGCCGACGATCCAGGTCAGCAACGGCGGGTAGCAGCAGGCGACGGCGAACGGCAGCAGGATCACCGACGCCCACACGGCCAGGGAGCCGAACACCTCGTGCCGGGACGCCTTCACGCCGTCGAAGGCGGTGCCGAAGCCGGGGGAGGTCAGGATCAGCCCGGACGTGACGCCGAGCCCGCTGACCAGGACCGAGCCGATGAACACCTTCGAGCGGGACACGCCGGCGCGGCGGCCGAGCTCCATCTGCACGACATACGCCCACACGGAACCCGGCAGGTACTTGCCGAGCGAGCCGACGAGCATGATCGGGGCGGCGTCGCGGACCCGCAGTGGGTGGTCGATGCTGCCGACCATCGCCCGCCAGGCCATCATCGTCGTGCCCAGCGAGACGACGGCGGCCAGCAGCGCGGCGATCAGCGACGGCCACGACAGGCCACGGAACGTCGCCTGCACCGCCGACCACTGGTCGATCGTGGTGGCGACGATGAAATACACGATGCCCAGCGCGGCGAGGACTCGCACGGCGGCGATCATGCGGGCCCGCCACGGCTTGGCTGGTGCCACTTCGACGACAGGCTGACCTGGCTGACCCACGGACGGGAACGCTAGCACGACTACGATGCGACGAGTCCTGCGGCGATCCGCGCAGCGATCCGGTCCGAGGAGGCAGCGTGCGATACGTGGTCATCGGTGGCGGCATCGTCGGCTTGGCCACCGCGCACCGGCTCACGCTCGAACATCCCGACGCCGAGGTCACGGTCGTGGAGAAGGAGCAGACCTGGGGCGCGCACCAGACGGGCCACAACTCCGGCGTCATCCACGCGGGCGTCTACTACAAGCCCGGCAGCCTCAAGGCCACGCTGTGCAAGGCCGGCAGCGCTTCGATGGTCGAGTTCTGTCGGGAGCACGACATCCCGCACCGGGTGACCGGCAAGCTGATCGTGGCGACCGACGCGTCCGAGCTGCCCCGGTTGCGCGGCCTGTACGAGCGAGCTCTCGCCAACGGGCTACCTGCCCGTCTGGTCGACGCCGCCGAGGCCCGTTCCTACGAGCCGGAGGTCGCCTGCGTCCAGGGCATCCACGTCGCCTCGACCGGGATCGCCGACTTCGGCGCCGTCTGCGTCACCCTCGCGGCGCTGCTGGAGAAGGCCGGCGCGACCCTGCGCCTCGGCGCCCGGGTGACCGGCATCTCCACCCTGCACGGCGAGACCGTCGTGCACACCACCGTTGGCGACGTGTTCGCCGACGTCCTCGTCAACTGCGCCGGCCTGCACGCCGACCGGGTCGCGAAGATGGCCGGCATCAAGCCACCCGCCCGGATCATCCCGTTCCGCGGCGAGTACTTCGAGCTGCGCCCCGAGCGGCGGCACCTGGTCAACGGGCTGATCTACCCGGTGCCGGACCCGCAGTTCCCCTTCCTCGGGGTACACCTGACGCGGATGATCGACGGCAGCGTCCACGCCGGCCCCAACGCGGTCCTCGCCACCGCCCGCGAGGGCTACTCATGGTCCCGCATCCGCCCCCGTGACCTCGCCGACACGGTCAGCTACCCGGGCATGTGGCAGCTGGCCCGCAAGCACCTGCGGTACGGCCTCACCGAGGTCCGCCGCTCCCTGTCGAAGAAGCGCTTCGCGGAAAGCCTGGCCCGGCTGGTGCCCGCGGTGACCGCGGCCGACCTGGTGCCGGCGTCCGCGGGTGTGCGAGCCCAGGCCATCACCCCGTCCGGCGCCCTGGTCGACGACTTCCTCATCGTCGCCGAAGGCCGGCAGGTCCACGTCCTCAACGCCCCGTCACCGGCCGCGACCAGTTCCCTGGAGATCGCCAGGTACATCGTCGACCGCCTGCCCCGGTAGGCGCTAAGGTGCCCGCGTGCGAACGGTTGGCGTGACGCTGGCGGCACTGCTCCTGCTCACTGGCTGCGACGATGCCGGTGCGCATCCGCAGGCCGCGCCCTCGACCGCCCCGGCCGCCGCGGCCGGCGGTGCGTGCCAGCTGCTGGACTTCGCGGTGGTCAACGCGAAGCTCGGCCTGGACCTCGCCGTCGCCGCGTCCGCGACCCAGGACAACACCTTCACCTGCGTCCTGCAGCCCCGCGCCGCGACCGCCCCCGACCTCGTCCTGTCGGTGAGCGCCACGACGATCGGCGCCGACATCTACACGTCCGCCGTCCAGCCGAAGGGCGCCGCCCCAGTGGAGGGCCTCGGCGCCGCCGCATACCAGCAGCCGACCCCGGCCACGGACGGCACCGGCCACGGCACTGGGCCCGGCGCGGAGGTCGGCTGGCTCGCCGGCAACAAGCGCATCATCCAGCTGTCGGTCCACCTCGCCTCGGGCACCCCCGAGGACAAGTCCGCCGAGCTCCTGCCGAAGCTCGTCGCCCTCGCGAAGCTGATCGACCTCAGCAGCCTGTGACCTCGCCCCGCGCCGGCGAGCGGGGCGGGGTCACGGAAACAGGGATCGGGCCTCGGCGCGGAGGACGGTCAGGAAGTCGGTGACGGGCGGCGGGACGGTGCGGCCGGCGATCGTGGCTGCCAGGACGCTGCGCGGTGGGACCTCGTCCGGGTGCAGGGCGAGCAGCGTCACGTCGGGTGGGGCGGCCCGGGCGGCCAGGGCGGGGACCAGGGTCACGCCGAGGCCGGCGGCGACGAAGCCCAGCTTCGCGGTCCACTCGCCGGCGACGAACGCGATCCTCGGCCGGAACCCGAGGCGCACGCTCGGCGCCAGCAGGGTCTCCTCCGGGACCGCCGAGCCCGCGATCCACGCCTCGGACGCCAGGTCCGCCAGTCGCGCGGAGGCGGCGGTCGACAGCGGGTGGCCGGCCGGCACGGCGAGGAGGACGGGCTCGTCCAGGACGTGGTGCGTGGTGAACCGGGTGTCGTCGAACGGGCGGTCGGCGCCGGCGGTGACCAGGACCACGTCGGCGTCCCCGGCGAGCAGCGCCGCGAGGAGGCCGCCGGTGACGCCCTCGATGAGGGACAGGCGGACGCCGGGGCGGGCGGCGCGGAAGCGGGCCAGGGCGCGGGGGACGAGCGCGGCGTCGGCGGTGGCGAACGCGCCGACGCGCAGCACCCCGGACGTGCCGGCGTGCAGGGCGGTGACCTCGCGGCGGGCCAGGGCGAGCCGGTCGAGGATCGCGGTGGCGTGCCCGAGCAGGCCGGCGCCGGCGGCGGTGAGCGCGACGCCGCGGGGCAGCCGGTCGAACAGGCGCGTGCCGAGCTCCTGCTCCAGGGCCGCGATCTGGCGGGACACGGCCGACTGGGTGTAGCGCAGCGTGGTCGCGGCGCCGGTGATCGAGCCGTGCCGGGCGACCTCCCGGAACACCTCCAGCATCTCCGTCTGCACCGAACGACATTCTCACAGCGCATGGCAGACATGCCAGACATTCGTTGGTCGCATGCGAGAGCGCCGAATACGGTCACGGCATGCAGAAGATCGCTGTGCTCGGGCTCGGGCACATGGGGGCACCGATCGCCCGGCGGCTGGCCGCGCACGGGTTTGCCGTCACCGCGTGGAGCCGCACGCCGAGGCTCGTCGACGGGGTCACCGTCGTGGAAGGCCCGGCGGCGGCGGTCCGCGACGCGGACGTCGTCATCACGATGCTCACCGACGGCCCGGCGGTCATCGAGGTCGTGACCGCCGCAAGGCTGGCGGACGCACCCGGCGTGACGCTCGTCGACATGTCGACGATCGGGCCCGACGCGGTGCGGGACCTCGCCCGGGTCCTGCCCGCCGGCCTGGACCTGGTCGACGCGCCGGTCGCGGGCAGCACCGGCGCAGCCGAGGGTGGCACGTTGCGCATTTTCGCCGGCGGTACCACGGCCGCCGTCGACCGGGTCGCCCCGGTGCTCGCCACGCTCGGGGAGGTCCGCCGGTGCGGCCCGTCCGGCAGTGGCGCGGCGATGAAGGTGGTGCTCAACACCGCGCTCGTCACCGCGCTCGCCGCCCTGGCCGAGGTGCTGCAGGTCGCCGACGCGGTCGGAATCCCCCGCGCGGAGGCCCTCGAGGCGTTGCGCAGCGGCCCGCTCGGCATCGCCGTGGAGCGGTCCATGGCACCGAAGGCGGCGCATTTCGCGGTACGACTCGCGGCGAAAGATCTCGCACTCAGCGTCGGCGACCGGGACCTGCCGGTGGCCGTCGCCGCTGGGCAGCACCTCGCGGCGGCCGACCCGGAGGCAGACCTGACCACCATCGTCTCGGAGGGACGCACATGCTCGTCATAGACAACCCCGGCTCGGTCGCGGCGCCGGTCGGCGCGTACTCGCACGTGGCCCGCGTCGACGTCGGCACCGGGACGCTGCTGTTCCTGTCCGGCCAGATCGCGCTCGACGACGACGGCGTGCTCGTCGGCGCCGGCGACATGGTCGCGCAGGCGACCCGCGTGTTCGAGCTGATCGGCGCGATCCTCGCCGCGCACGGGGCGACGTTCGCCGACGTGGTGAACATCCGGACGTTCCTGACCGACATGGCGCTGCTGCCGCAGTACGGGCAGGTCCGCACGGCGGTGTTCACCGGCACGCCGCCGACCAGCACCACCGTCGAGGTGTCGCGGCTGTTCCGCGACGGGGCGCTGCTGGAGGTCGAGGTGACCGCGGCCGTCGCGGCCTGACCTAATCCTTACGTTGTCCCGCGGGCCGCGCTTACCCGCGGGACACACCATGTCCGCCATGAGACGAACGATTGCCATCGCGCTCGCGGCCGCGCTGCTGTTCGCGGGCGGCTGCGGGCGGCAGGAGCGCAAGGACCGGCGCGGCGGGCAGCCGGCCGTGGTCTCGACCCAGACGACCCCGGCACAGGACGCCCCGGCGGCGGCCACCGGCGGCAGCGGCGGCGGCGAGGACGTCGACCAGCTGCTCGACCAGGTCGACCAGCAGCTGTCCGGCGACGCCCAGCCCGCCGGCGACGAAGACTGAGAGGGATCGACACCGTGAAGCGCACCCTGATCGCCCTGGCCCTGATCCTCACCGCCGTGCTCATCCCGGCCACCGCCTCGGCGGAGCCGTCCACCCGGCCGTCGGCGCGTGCCGCGACGCTCGAGGGTGCCAAGGACGCCGTCGCGTCCCGCATCGACAAGCGCCTCGACGCGCTGAAGAAGTTCGAGACCAGCCTCGCCGCGGCGAAGCAGGTCCAGTCCGGTCACCGCGACACGCTCGCCAAGCTCATCGCCGACCAGCGGGCCGGCCTGACCGCGCTGAAGACCAAGGTGCAGGGCGAGACGACCGCCGCAGCGGTGAAGGACGACGCCCAGTCGATGGTCTTCGACTACCGCGTCTTCGTCCTCACCGGCCCGAAGGTCCGCCTCACCGCGGCCGTCGACACCGAGCTCGCCGTCGTCGCGAAGCTGCGCACCCTGCCCGGCGCCGACACCGCGAAGCTCGACGCGATCGAGGGCACCCTGAAGGGCAAGGTCGACGCCCTCCTGGCGATCAAGCCGGGTCCCGACGGCGACGCGCTGCGCTCGCAGGTCCAGTCGGTCCGCGCCGCCGCCAAGGCCGCACACGCCGACCTGAAAGCGCTGCGCAAGCCCAAGAAGTAGGCCTCAGGCCCGGACGATCTCGATCGAGGCCGCCGGGTGGCGTCGCCGGAGTGCTTCGGCCCGGTCGCCTGCGTCGTCCGACAGGGCGAGCAGGCGCATCGGGCCGGGCATCCTGGCGACCACGGCGTCGAGGCGGTCCGGGGAGTTGATCGGCCCGACGTGGTAGGTCGCCCCGGCCATCGCGCCGGAGGTGCGCTGCAGCGTCGAGATGAACAGCGTCAGCCGGTAGGAGTCGTAGCCCGCGTCGTCGCCGACGACGACGGTCGGGCGGCCGGGGGTGAGGCCGAGGGCGGCCCTCGCGTAGGCGAGCTGGTCCACGCCGGCACCCGCCAGCCAGTTCGTTCGCCCGTCGAGGTGCTCCGGGCGATCGCCGGCGCGTTCGCCGCCGATGAGAGCGACGATCGCCATCAGTACCGACGCGGTCCTGACGTGCGCCAAGGACAGCGGCTGGCGCGGCAGGTGCAGCGCGAGGGCCCCGGTGCCGGCCAGCAGCAGCGCCAGGACCAGGAACAGGGCCTTGTTGGCGTAATACCCGCTGCCGGAGCCGAAGAGCCGCTGCACGACCAGCATGCCGACGGCGAAGCCGGCCACGGGGACGAAGATCAGCGCGTACGAACGCCAGATCCGGCTGCGACGGCCGCGACCGGTCAGCATGCCCGACGCGACGAGGCAGACCAGCACGGCGAGCCCTTCCCGGCCGACCTTCAGGGAGCCGACGCTGAGCAGCGCACCGGCCTGCCCGGCGACGAGGACCCCGATGGCGAGGGGGACGGCGCTGGTGACGGCGATCGCGAGCGCCAGGGCCGGGATCCGGCGGGCGCGGTGCTGGCGGCGTTCCCGCATCAGCCACAGGATCGCGGCCAGGCCGACCGGCGGCAGGTACAGGTAGTACGTGAACCCGACGGCGGCGAGCAGGGCCGCGACCAGCAGCAGCTGCTGGCGGGGGCGGGGCACCGGCCGGATGAGGACGGTGAGGAGCATGACCGCCTCGGCGAGGCCGAGCACCTGGCTCGGGTAGCCGAACCGGACGAGGTCGAGCAGCTCCCCGAACGCGCACAGCGCGGCGATCCCGCCCGCCACCGGGACGGTGCGCGCCGGGGTGAGCCCGCCGGCGCCGATCCACTGCGCGGCCCAGACGAGGGTCGCGGCGAGCAGCAGGTAGCCGCCCGCGACGAACGCCAGGTAGTGGTCGAACATGCCGGCGCCGGTGCCCTGGGCCGTGGCCGACGACCTGACGAACCCGTCGAGCAGCGCGGCGGTCACGTGTTCGCCCTGCGGGTAGCTGACCATCCCCTCGTAAACGAGGGTCCTGCCCTGCCCAGGGCGTTGGAAGAGGTACCCGCCGGCGTGGCGGATCGCGTCGAACAGCGCCGCATGCCGGGACAGGTCCTCACCGTCCATGACGAGGGCGAGCCGCCCGGTCCGCCCGTCGCGCAGCAGCGGCCAGGCAACGACCACGCCGACGGCGGCGACGGCCAGCCCGGCGATCGCGTCCGTGGCGCCGAGCCGCGGCAGTCGCGGCCGGCGCCCGGTCTTCGCGGCGGCGACGATCAGCGCGGTCGCGGCGGACCCGCCGGCGGTGACCGGGTGCAGCCCCCACGGCCAGACCGCGAACACGAGCGCGCCGAGGCAGGTGAGGCCGAGCAGCAGCCCGGTGGCGAGCATCAGCCGGTCGAGGACGGTCCGGCCGCCCCGCAGGAGCGCGGCGGTGGCGACCAGGAGCAGCGGCGGGACGATGAAGGCGACCCCGGCGAGGTACACCAGGGCGATGACCAGCCACGCGGCCGCCACCAGCGCGGCGACGACGAGTTGCTTGGGTGTGGCGTCTGGCTTGGGGGGAGCGGATACTGACACAACTCACTTAACGACGAAGTCGGTCATCTGGTCGTTTGTCATGATGTGTTGGGTGACCGGTACTCGCCGCGGGCGAACGCTCTCGGGTTCCTGCGGCTGTGCCTCGCCTTCGCGGTCCTGGTAGGACACTCGTGGCCGCTGGGCGTCGGGCGGGCGACACCGGGGCTGGGGTTCTCCCGCGGCCAGGCGGACGTCGGGGCGCTCGCGGTGGACGGCTTCTTCGTCCTGTCGGGCTTCCTGGTCACCGCCAGCGCGGCCCGGCTGGGGTTCGTCCGGTTCGCCTGGCACCGCTGCCTGCGAATCTTCCCCGGGCTGTGGGTATGCCTGCTGGCCACTGCCCTCTTCGCCGGATTTTTCGCCACATTTCCTGATGCGCTGGCCTTTGCCTGGCACAACGCGCTCGGGCAGCCGCACCAATGGGGCATCGGCACCCTGTTCCGCGACACCCCGTACGGCCGGCTCACCGGCGGCGGCTCCGTCGTCAACGGCTCGCTGTGGAGCCTGTCGTTCGAGCTGTTCTGGTACGGCGTGTTCACCGCCCTCACCGCCTGCGGCGTGATCCGCCGCTCCCCGCGACTGATCCTGCTGCTCACCGCCGGCGCGTACACGGTCCTGCTCAGCGACTTCCTGCACCAGCTGCCCGGCACGACCCGTACCGTCCCCCAGCCGCGCGGCACGTTCGGCCCGATCCCGTTCTTCGGCTCGCTCAACACCCAGACCCTCGTCTACCTGGGTTTCCTGTTCCTGCTGGGCGCGTCGGCGCAGCTGTACCAGCACCGCGTCCCCATCCACCCGCTGCTCGCCGCCACCGCCGCCGCGGTCCTGCTGGCCACCCTGCGCTTCGGCGCCTTCCACGTCCTCGGCTACCCGGCGTACGCCTACCTGCTGCTGTGGGCCGCCTGCGCACTGCCGCCCTGGACACACCGGATCGGCCGGACCCAGGACTACTCGTACGGCATCTACATCTACGCGTTCCCGACCCAGCAACTCCTGGCAACCCTGGGCGTCCACCACTGGGGCCTGCCGGCGTACATCGCCCTGTCCGCCCTAGCGACAACAGTCCTCGCCGCCGCCTCGTGGCACCTGGTCGAGCGCCCGGCCCTGCACCTCAAGCGCTGGACCCCGGTCCTCAGCCTCCGTACAGCATGCCTCCCAGTCACCCCCGCCCAGACCAGCGCACCCCGATGCCCGCCGAGCTCTGAACCGGCCGTCGATGCCCGCACCTGACCGCGGGGGCTCTCGGGATCACACCTCGGGAGGTTCGGTTAGGGCAATGGCGGCGCCGGTCTCATCATTTACGACGCCGAAAGGGATATGAACACTCGGCGCCGCCCGCGAGGTTGACAGAAGATGTGTCGGCTGGTCATCGAAAAAGATGTGCGGCTTCAGAATCTCGACGACCTTGCCCTTGTCCACCCCGCCGAGAAAGAAGGCGTCATTGACCGTCACGCCCCATGTCTTGAGACTGTCGACGGCCCTTTCGTGCGCCGGCGCGTTGCGCGCCGTCACAATGGAAACGTGCAGGCGGACACGATATTTTTCGTCTGCGGCCTTCTTAGCTTCCTCACGCCGTTGAATCTGATTGACCTGCCTCAGAAAGTCCTGCAACGGCCCGGGCGAATGCGGAATTCCGGCATTCGCCCGCTCGTACGCGTAGAACGCTTCCAGTCCGCCCGATTGCATCACGCGCTCAGAATCGTCGCCGGCGAGGACTCCGTCGAAGTCGAAGGCGATCCGAAGATCCCGATCCTCGTCGTCGACGTACTGCGACGGCAGCACTTGACCGGCCTGAAAGCCACGGCGCGTGGCAGCCTTGACATCTCTCTCGTCAGCCGAGAGGAAGAGCGACATGTGAAACGCCGGCATAAACTTGTATGGCGACTTTCCTTGCATGAAGATCGCACGGGTGATGGCCAGCTCATGATGCTTCACAGACCTCATTACGCGAAGACCGGTGTCAGGATCATTCCGGGACAGAATGATCACTTCGACGAGCGGATGCTCTCCGGCGTCGCACAGGTCGTTCAATGAGAGAAGGCGCTTGATGAACGGGAAGGCGATACCAGGAGCGAGAAAGTTGTTCAGATTCTCCTCCTGGTATCTTCGGTAGGCCTCCTCACCGTCTCTACGGAAAACCTCATCCGATTCCTTCAGGTCGAACAGCGCACTGGACGCGATTCCGACAACCAGACAGTTGTCGAGGTCGTAGGCCATCTGCTCTCCGTTCCATTCGTCGATCCCGGTCGCTCCCCCGGAACTGTGCGATCTACCGCGGCGGCGGAAACGACGACCGCCCGGACCCTGTGCGGGCCGGGCGGTCGTGGTGCAAGGAAAGGCGATCAGCTGCAGCCGCTGGTGGAGCCGCAGCCCTCGCAGACGTAGCAGCTGCCGGCGGGGCGCATCTTCGTGCCGCAGGTGAAGCACAGCGGCGCGTCGGCGGCCTTGCCCTGGACCAGTTCGAGCAGCTCGGTCGACGAGCCGACCTTGCGCGGGGTCGCGATCTCGACCTCGACGGGCTTTGCCGCGGCGGCGGCCGGCTTCGTGGCTGCCTCCACCGGGGCGGAGTTGCGCATCTCGGTCAGGTCGACGTCCGGCTCGCCCGCCTCGGCGCGCAGCTGGGCGGCGCGCTCCGACGAGGTGAGGATGCCCAGCTCCGAGCGGGTCTCGAAGTCCAGGAAGTCCAGGGCCAGCCGGCGGAAGATGTAGTCCATCACGGACGAGGCCAGACGGATGTC
The DNA here is from genome assembly GCF_040676755.1 of Dactylosporangium sp. NPDC049525. Lineage (NCBI taxonomy): Bacteria > Bacillati > Actinomycetota > Actinomycetes > Micromonosporales > Micromonosporaceae > Dactylosporangium > Dactylosporangium sp. NPDC049525. The sequence goes on from NZ_JBFAPO010000031.1 coordinate 65,088, forward strand.
CGGGTCGTCGGTCATGCCGGCCGGTTCGAAGCGCATGTTGACGAACTTGCTGACGTAGGTCTCCAGCGGCACGCCGTACTGCAGGCCGATGGAGATCGCCACGGAGAAGGCGTCCATCACGCCGGCCAGGGTTGAGCCCTGCTTCGACATCTTCAGGAAGACCTCGCCGAGGCCGTCGTCCGGGTATGACGACGCGGTCAGGTACCCCTCGGCGCCGGCGACGGAGAACGACACGGTCGAGCTCGGCCGCTTCTTCGGCAGCCGCTTGCGGACCGGGCGGTACTCGATGACCTTCTCGGTCTTCACGACGGGCGCGGGCACCTCGGCGGCCGCGGCCTCGTCGGCCGCCTTCTTCTTCGCGGCGGAGGAGTTGACCGCCGACAGCGGCTGGCCGACCTTGCAGTTGTCGCGGTAGATCGCGAGGGCCTTGAGGCCGAGCTTCCAACCCTGGAAGTAGATCTCCTCGACGTCCTCGACGGTGGCCGCCTCGGGCATGTTGACCGTCTTGGAGATGGCGCCGGAGATGAACGGCTGGATCGCCGACATCATCCGCACGTGGCCCATCGGGGCGATGGTGCGCTCGCCCATGGCGCAGTCGAAGACGGAGTAGTGCTCGGCCCGCAGGCCGGGCGCGTCCACGACGTGGCCGTGCTCGGAGATGTGCTCGACGATCGCCTCGACCTGCTCCTCCTGGTAGCCCAGGTTGCGCAGGGCGCGGGGGACGGTCTGGTTGACGATCTGCATCGAGCCGCCGCCGACGAGCTTCTTGAACTTGACCAGGGCCAGGTCCGGCTCGACGCCCGTGGTGTCGCAGTCCATCATCAGGCCGATGGTGCCGGTCGGGGCGAGGACGCTGGCCTGCGAGTTGCGCCAGCCGTGCTTCGCGCCGATCTCGTTGCCGCGGGCCCATTCCTCGGTGGCGGCGACCTTGATCGCGACGTCGAAGCCGCCGACCGTGCCGATGGCGTCGTTGGCGGTGGCGTGCTGGCGCATGACCCGCTGGTGCGGCGTGGCGTTGCGGGCGTAGCCGTCGTACGCGCCGACGATCCCGGCGAGCTCGGCCGAGCGGCGGTACGCGGTGCCGGTCATGAGGCTGCTGATCGTCGCGGCGACCGCGCGGCCACCGTCGGAGTCGTACGCCAGGCCGCTGGCCATGAGCAGCGCGCCGAGGTTGGCGTAGCCGATGCCGAGCTGGCGGTAGGCGCGGGTGGTGGCGCCGATCTTCTCGGTCGGGAAGTCGGCGAAGCAGATCGAGATGTCCATCGCGGTGATGACGAACTCGATCGACTTGACGAACTTCTCCACCGCGAACGTGCCATCGGCGTTGAGGTACTTCAGCAGGTTCAGCGAGGCGAGGTTACAGCTGGAGTTGTCCAGGTGCATGTACTCGCTGCACGGGTTGGACGCGGTGATCCGGCCGGTCTCCGGGCAGGTGTGCCACTCGTTGATCGTGTCGTCGTACTGGATGCCGGGGTCGGCGCACTCCCACGCGGCCGTCGCGAGCTTGCGGAACAGCTCGCGGCCCTTGACGGTGGACACGACGCTGCCGTCGAGGCGGGAGCGGAGCGCGAACTCGGCGTCGTCCTCGATGGACTGCATGAACTCGGCGGAGACCCGGATCGAGTTGTTGGCGTTCTGGTACTGGACGCTGACGATGTCCTTGCCGCCGAGGTCCATGTCGAAGCCGGCGTCGCGCAGGGCGCGGATCTTGTCCTCTTCGCGCGCCTTGGTCTCGATGAACTCCTCGACGTCCGGGTGGTCGACGTCCAGGATGACCATCTTCGCCGCGCGGCGGGTCGCGCCACCGCTCTTGATCGTCCCGGCGGACGCGTCGGCGCCGCGCATGAAGCTGACCGGCCCGCTGGCGGTGCCGCCGCTGCTCAGCAGCTCCTTCGAGGAGCGGATCCGGGACAGGTTGACGCCGGAGCCGGACCCTCCCTTGAAGATCAGGCCCTCCTCCTTGTACCAGTCGAGGATGCTGTCCATCGAGTCGTCCACCGCGAGGATGAAGCAGGCGCTGACCTGCTGCGGCGACGCCGTGCCCACGTTGAACCAGACCGGCGAGTTGAAGCTGAACACCTGGTGCAGCAGCATCCAGGTCAGCTCGTGCGCGAACACCTCGGCGTCGGCGGGCGAGGCGAAGTAGCCGTTGTCCTCGCCGGCCTTGCGGTACACGGTCACGACGCGGTCGATCAGCTGCCGCAGCGACCACTCGCGGGCGTCGGTGCCGACGGCGCCGCGGAAGTACTTCGTGGTGACAATGTTGGCCGCGTTCACCGACCAGAAGTCCGGGAACTCGACGCCGCGCTGCTCGAAGTTGATCGAGCCGTCGCGCCAGTTGGTCATGACGATGTCGCGACGTTCCCACGTCACCTCGTCGTAAGGGTGGACCCCCTCGGTCGTCCACACCCGCTCGACGCGCAGGCCCTGTGCCTCTTTGCGCGACGCTGCCTTGGTCTTCGTCTCCCCCGCCATCCGCGGCCCCCTCAAGTCTGCATTTTCCACTTTGTACGTGACTGCTGCGCTTTGTGCACTTCTACGCTGTGGTGCTTTTCCTGCCTGCGCGCCTCAGCCGACCGGCTCGGCGGCGCGCTCCCCCTGTGTCGGTGCTGCCTGGTGCTGTGTTGCGCTGGCCGGGCGGTTCGACGCCGCGCGGAGCGAGGCGATCTCGCGCTCGAAGTCCTGCAGCGAGTCGAACGACCGGTAGACGCTGGCGAAGCGGAGATACGCGACCTCGTCGAGCTCCCGCAGCGGCGCGAGGATGGCCAGACCGACCTCGTGGCTGGGCAGTTCGGCGGCGCCGCGGGCACGGACGGCCTCCTCGACCTTCTGTGCCAGGACCGCGATCGCGTCCTCGTCGACCGGACGGCCCTGGCAGGCCTTGCGAACCCCGGCGATGATCTTGGTGCGGCTGAACGGCTCCGTGACGCCGCTGCGCTTGACGACCGCGAGCACGGCCTCCTCGACGGTGGTGAACCTCCGGCCGCATTCAGGGCAGGACCGGCGCCGACGGATGATCTGGCCGTCCTCCGCCTCCCGGGAGTCGACCACCCGCGAGTCGGCGTGGCGGCAGTACGGGCAGCGCATGCGGCGGCCTTCCAGTCTACGTCGGATATGTCCTGACAAAACGCACGCGAACGCCCAACGGGCGGCCGTGGTCGCTGGCCTCCGCTGGTCTTTACCGTCGGTAAGGGTGATTGCCGAATCCACTACCAGTGGACGACTTACAGCCCTGTAACTACTACATCTAGGGGTAGACGCTATGCCGACGCATACGCGGGCGCAAGTTGATCCGGGATTTCCACCCCTCGCGTGTCGCGAGTCTCATCACCTGATGTTGGTGCGCTGTTCGTTTGCGCTGATCAGCGCTGCCGGGGCAGGGTCAGCCGCTGCCCGGCGTCGACACTGTAGCCGTCCAAGTGGTTGAGACGACGGATCTCCTCGATGGTCGCGTCGCGCCCCCGGACCCCCGAGTGCCGGGTCGCGATGTCCCACAGCGTGTCGCCCGGCTGCACGATGACGACCGGCGCCGACCCTGGCTGGTCGGCCGCCTGCCCCGGCACCGACACGAGCGTGAACAGCGCGCCCGCGACCGCCAGCAGAAGGCAGAAGAGCACGATCCGACCCCGCCGGGTCAGCCGGATGGGCGGGTTTTGCGCGTGTCGTCGCATGTCGGCCCTCGATTCCGTACAGCCGTTCGATCGAACGGACGTACGATGGTCTACCAGAGCGAGAAGACCCGAGTCCAGCGACTCGCCGAAAAAACAGCGCGCCACGTAGTACAGATGTTTGAAACTGTCGCACCTCGGCGATACGGTGATCCACACACGATCGAGACGTTTGATCGGGATACCCGAAATTTGCGACAGCCGGCGCCGTCACACCCGGTGGCGGTCAAGGTGGCGGGCCACCCCACGGCCCGTCCGCACCCGCGGCCTTCCCTCCGCAGGTGCCAACACGAGGGAGGACGACGTGTCAGCCGACGACGACCGCACCGACGAGCCCGCCGAGGTCACCACGATCGGCAGCGGCACCGCTCGCCGCGCCAGCACCCGCCGCCGCGGAGGCGAGCCGGAGATGCGCGCGGTCACCGCGGTGGTCAGCGCCTTCCCCGACCTGTTCGCGGCCGACCTGACCGTCCGCCAGCGGCGCATCCTGGAGTTCATCCGCAGCGCGGTGGAGCGCAACGGCTATCCGCCGAGCGTCCGCGAGATCGGCGAGGCCGTCGGCCTGGTCTCCCCCTCCAGCGTCGCCTATCAGCTCAAGGAGCTGGAGCGGAAGGGCTACCTGCGGCGCGACCCCAACCGCCCGCGCGCCGTCGACGTGCGCCCGCCCAGCGAGCTCGTCTCCGTCGACGAGGAAGCCGAGCGCGCCGCCCGCCCTGCTCCCGCCTACGTGCCGGTCCTGGGCCGCATCGCCGCTGGTGGTCCGATCCTGGCCGAGCAGGCCGTCGAGGACGTGTTCCCCCTCCCCCGGGAGCTCGTCGGTGAGGGCACCCTCTTCATGCTGCAGGTCAAGGGCTCCTCGATGATCGAGGCCGCGATCTGCGACGGCGACTGGGTCGTGGTCCGCCAGCAGCCCAACGCCAACAACGGCGACATCGTGGCCGCCATGATCGACGGCGAGGCCACCGTGAAGACCTACCGCAACCGCGACGGCCACGTCTGGCTCATGCCGCAGAACCCGGCCTTCGACCCGATCGCCGGCGACCAGGCCACCATCCTCGGCCGCGTCGTCACCGTCGTCCGCCGCATCTGACGCTCCGCACCCCGCGCTGAAAGGCCCGCCCAGCCGCCCACCGGCCGAGCGGGCCTTCGCACTGCCGGGGCACCGTGGCCGCGCCGGAGAAGCCGCCCGCCTTCGCTCGAGAGGCGGCCAGCTCCGGCCCGCCGAGCGGGGCCTTCGCATCGCCCGGGGGCACCGTGGCCACCCTCAGAGGAGCTAGTCGCCCCGCCGGGCGCTCCGGCCCGAGAGGGCGCCTGCTCCGGCTGCTGAGCGGGCCTTGGCGTTGCCCGGAGCATCATGGCCACGCCGGAGGAGCCGCCCGACCTCGCGCTCGAGAGGCGGCCTGCTCAGAGACCGCCAAGCGGGCCTTCACACCGCCAAGCGGGCCTTCACACTGTCCGGGAGCGCCGTGGCCACGCCCGGAGGAGCTGCCCGCCCCGTCCGCAGCACCCCGCCCGAGAGACGGCCTGCTCCGGCCGCTGAGCAGGCCTGGCGTTGCCCGCGGCATGCTGCGCCGCCGCGGCGGCGGAGGCACCCCGGAGCCGCGCGGAAGCGTGCGGTCATCCGCTGACGTAGCGACGGGCCAGATCCTGGAGCACCTCGGCGGACGTGCTGCCGCGCTCCTCGGCCAGGTCGGCGATGACGTGCTCGCACAGGGTGGCGAGCGCGATCGTCATCGCTCCGGCGCCGGCGATGGTGTTGTCGCCGTAGACCTGCTTGAGGTAGGCGATCTGCTCGGCGACGTTGACGTGCTCCCCCTCCGCGCGGAGGGTGAGCAGGCCGACCGCGTCGAGGAGGACCTGCCGTCCGCGATCGTTCACCGCAGTCGCACCTGCCTTCTTGCTTCGGGTGAATGGGCCGGAAAACGACGTTGACCACTACACGCCGCGGCGTGTAGTGGTCAACTTTTCTATGTCGGACGAGCGCATCGGCCCGTCACTGGAGAAGTCTCTCGATCAGCCCGTGTGCTCGGCCATCGCCAGGAACTTGCGCTTGCTCTCCAGGGCCTTCTCGGCCTCCTTGATGCGGCGCTGGTCGCCGGCGGCCTGGGCGCTGGCGAGCTGCTGCTCCGCGCGGGCCACCTGCTCCCGCATCTGGGCGAGCAGCGGGCTCGCCTCCGGCGGGGTCCGGCGCCACGCGGCGTCCATCGCCGTCTTGACCTTGTCCTCGACGACGCGCATGCGACGGTCGAGACCCGTCTGCGCCTCGCGGGGGACGCGGCCGACCTCGTGCCAGGCGGCCTGCAGGTCGCGGAGCTTCGCCTGCGCGCCCTTCGGGTCGCCGTCGACGTCAAGGGCCTCAACCTGGGTGAGGATTTCCAGCTTGCGGTCCAGGTTGCCCTTGAACTCGGCGTCGCGGGCGCTGAAGACCTCACTGCGGCGCTTGAAGAACGAGTCCTGGGCGGCGCGGAACCGCTCCCAGAGCTTCTGCTCGGTCTCCTTCGCCGCACGCGGGGCGGTCTTCCACTCCGTCATGAGGTCCTTGAGGCGGGCGGCCGTCGCGTTCCACTCGGTGGACTCGGCGATCTGCTCGGCCTCGATGACCAGCTCCTCCTTGCGGCCCTGCGCCTGCTTGCGGCTGGCGTCGAGGGTCGCGAAGTGGGCGCCGCGGCGGCGGGTGAAGGCGTCACGGGCGGCCGCATAGCGCTTCCACAGCTCGCTCTCGGCCTTCTTCTCGACGCCGTGGATGGACTTCCACTCGTCGAGGATCTCCTTGAGCCGGTCGCCCGCGGTCTTCCAGCCGGTGGCCTCGGCCGCGATCTGCTCGGCCTCCTCGACCAGGGTGGTCTTGCGGGTGAGGGCCTCGGCGCGGGCAGCGTCGCGGGCCGCGCGGGCGGCACCGGCCTTCTCCTCGGCGATCGAGGTCAGCTTGTCGAGGCGGGCGGCGAGCCCGTCGATGTCGCCGACCACGTGCGCCTCGTCGAGGCCACTGCGCAGCCGCTTGATGGTGGACAGCGACTGACCGGCGTCGGCCGCGCCGCTACCGAGCCGCGCCTCGATCAGGTCGACCTCGGTCACCAGGTCGGCGAACCGGCGGGCGAAGTGGGCGAGGCCCTCCTCCGGTGTGCCGGCCTGCCACGATCCGATGGCCCGCTCTCCGGCTGCCGTCTTCACGAAGACGTTGCCGTCAGCGTCGATCCGTCCAAACGTCGTAGGCTCGCTCATCTGCCATCCTCGCTCCCGGCGTCCGTGGGATCGGGTATCCCACTGTCACGCCGCCATCGCACAGCAAAGTTCCCCATGGCATTCTCACAGGTGTGCCCCGGGGCCGGTCGAGGGCCTGCGGCCGAACCGTGACCATTCCGGTGCCGAACGGGCCGCAGGATGCCGCAGCGACCGCCCCCGATAACGTTAAGACCGTGCCACTCGTCGCCGCCGCCGTCTGCCCACATCCGCCGATGCTCGTGCCGGAGGTGGCCGCCGGAGCCGCGAGCGAGCTCGACGACCTGCGCGCCGCCTGCCGTGCCGCCGTGGCGCACCTCGCGACCGCGGACGTGATCGTCGTGGTCGGTGCCGACGCCACGACCATACGCCGTGAGCCCCCGTTCGGGGGGACCCTGGCGCCATGGGGCATCGACCGGCCGGTGGGTGAGCCGACAAGTGACCCGCTGCCGCTCAGCCTGCTCATCGGCGCCTGGCTGCTGGAAGACGGACGTAACCGAAATATCCGGTACCACAGCGTCGCAGCCGACGCAGCACCCGGCGAATGCGAAGCGCTGGGCAGGACGCTCGCGGACTCCGGTACCAGAGCCGCACTGCTCGTTCTTGGGGACGGATCCGCGTGCCGGGGTGAGAAGTCGCCGGGCTACGACGACCCGCGGGCCGAGGGCTTCGACGCGGCCGTCGCCGACGCCCTGGCCAAGGGTGACACCGCGGCACTGCTGGACCTCGACCCCGTCCTCGCCGCGGAGCTGCTCGTCGCCGGCCGGGCGCCGTGGCAGGTGCTGGCCGGCGCGGTGGACCAGCCGTTCGGCACGACCGAGCTGCTGCACAACGAGGCGCCGTACGGGGTCGCATACTTCGTCGCGAGCTGGCGGTGACCCGCGTCATCGCGGTGGTCGGGCCGACCGCGGCCGGCAAGTCGGCGCTGAGCCTGCGGCTGGCCCACGAGCTCGGCGGCGAGGTGGTCAACGCCGACTCGATGCAGCTGTACCGGGGCATGGACATCGGCACGGCCAAGCTCACCGTCGCCGAACGCGAGGGCGTGCCGCACCACGTGCTGGACATCTGGGACGTGACGGAGCCGGCGAGCGTCGCGGTGTACCAGCGCCTCGCCCGTGCCGCGATCGACGACATCGCCGCCCGCGGGCGGGTGCCGCTGCTGGTCGGCGGCTCGGGGCTCTACGTGCGGGCGGTCCTGGAGGACTTCGACTTCCCCGGCACCGACCCCGACCTGCGTGAGGCGCTGGAGAAGGAGCTGGCGCAGATCGGCGCTGAGGCGCTGCACGCCCGCCTCAGCAGCACGGACCCGGAAGCGGCGGAGCGCATCCTGCCCGGCAACGGCCGGCGGATCGTCCGTGCGCTGGAGGTCAACGCGCTGACCGGCACGACGTTCACGGCTCGCCTGCCCGCACAACCGCGGCCGGTGTACGACGCGCTGCAGCTCGGCGTGGACGTCGACACCGCGGTGCTCGACGAGCGGATCGAGGCGCGGGTCGAGGCGATGTGGGCAGCGGGTCTCGTCGAGGAGGTGCGCGCGCTGGACGCCGCCGGCCTGCGCTCCGGGCGGACCGCCGGGGCGGCACTCGGCTATAAACAGATATTGGACTACTTTTCCGACTTGTCGGACGAACCGGGTGCCAAGGCGGAGACGGTACGCGCCACCAGGCGGTTCGTGCGCCGGCAGCGGTCCTGGTTCCGCCGGGATGACCGGATCGTGTGGCTCGATGGTGGCGCTGCCGACATCACCGCAGCGGCACTGGAGCTCGTGCGGCAAGATTGACACCATGCGCTTCGCCAAGGGACACGGAACGGGCAACGACTTCGTCATCCTGCCCGACCCCGACGGCGTGCTGCCGTTGACGCCGACGTTCGTCGCCGCGCTCTGCGATCGCCGGCGGGGCATCGGCGCCGACGGCGTCCTGCGCGTGGTCCGCAGCGCCGCCCACCCCGACGCCGAGGCGTCCGCGGGGACGGCCGAGTGGTTCATGGACTACTGGAACGCCGACGGCTCCCAGTCCGAGATGTGCGGCAACGGCGTGCGCGTCTACGCCCGCTATCTTGCCGAGGCCGGCCTGGTCGCCCCCGAGGGGTCGTTCAACCTGGTCACCCGCGCGGGGGTGGTCCCCGTGACGATCGGTGAAGAGATCGCCGCCGGGATGCCGATGCCGCGGGTGTACGTGCAGAGCGAAGCCACCAGCGACGGCCGCGTGTTCGGCGGCACCGCCGTGGACGTCGGCAACCCGCACCTGGTCTGCCCGGTCGACGAGCCGACGCTGGAGCGGCTCGACCTGACCCGCGCGCCCGACATCGACCCGATGATCTTCCCGGCCGGGGTCAACGTCGAGTTCGCCGCGGCGGGCGCACCGCCGGCCGGCGCCGACCTGTACCGGCGGATGCGCGTCTACGAACGCGGCTCCGGCGAGACCCAGTCGTGCGGATCCGGCGCGTGCGCGGTGGCGGCGGTCGCCCTCGACCACGCCGGCCTGGAGACCGGCGTGGTCGTCGTGGACGTGCCCGGCGGCCGGCTGACGATCACCCAGACCGCGTCGGAGTTCCTGCTGGCCGGACCGGCCGTGATCGTCGCGCACGGCGACGTCGACGCCCAGGCGATCCGGCAGCTGGCTCCGTCCTTCTGACGCGCTAGCTCGCTAGAAAGCGCGCTCGACCGGGGAGGGCGCCGCCGACGGCTCGCCGTCGACGGTGCTGTCCAGGTAGGCGCCCTTCGCGGCGGCCCTGACGGCAGCCGCCACGGCCGGGGCGACCCTGGCGTCGAAGACGCTGGGCACGATGACGCTCGGGTTGAGCTTGTCCTCGCCGACCGAGTCCGCGATCGCCCGGGCCGCGGCCAGGGCCATCGCCTCGGTGAACTCGCGCGCCTGGGCGTCGAGCATGCCGCGGAACACGCCGGGGAAGGCCAGCACGTTGTTGATCTGGTTCGGCTGGTCGGAGCGGCCGGTCGCGACGATCGTGGCGTGCTCGCGGGCCTCCCGCGGGTCGACCTCCGGGTCCGGGTTGGCCAAGGCGAACACGATCGAGCCGGGCGCCATCGTGGCGATGTCGTCGCCGGTGAGCAGGTTCGGGGCGCTGACCCCGATGAACACGTCGGCGCCGCGCAGCGCGCCCTTCAGGTCGCCGGTGTAGCCGGTCTTGTTGGTGTTCTCGACCAGCCACTGCCAGGCGCCGGTCAGGCCGGGCATGCCCCGGTGCAGCGCGCCGGGCCGGTCGGTGGCGATCACGTCGCCGACACCCTGGCGCAGCAGCAGCTTGATGATCGCCGTGCCGGCCGCTCCGGCGCCGCTGACCACGACCCGGATGTCGCCGATCGACTTGCCGACGACGCGCAGCGCGTTGGTGAGCGCGGCGAGAACGCAGATCGCGGTGCCGTGCTGGTCGTCGTGGAAGACCGGGATGTCGAGCATCGCCCGGAGCCGCTCCTCGATCTCGAAGCAGCGCGGCGCGGCGATGTCCTCCAGGTTGATCCCCCCGTACGCCGGGGCGATCGCCCGCACGATCGAGATGATCTCCTCGGTGTCCTGGGTGTCCAGCGCGACCGGCCAGGCGTCGACGCCGCCGAAGCGCTTGAACAGCGCGGCCTTGCCCTCCATGACGGGCATCGCGGCGGCCGGGCCGATGTTGCCCAGGCCGAGCACCGCAGAGCCGTCGGTGACCACGGCGACGGTGTTGCGCTTGATCGTCAGGCGGCGGGCGTCGTCGGGGTTCTCCGCGATGGCGAGGCAGACCCGGGCCACCCCCGGCGTGTACGCCCGGGACAGCTCGTCCCGGTTGCGCAGCGCCACCTTCGGCGTGACCTCGATCTTCCCGCCGAGGTGCAGCAGGAACGTGCGGTCGGAGACCTTGCGCACGGTGACCCCGTCGAGCTTCTCGAGGCAGGCGACGACCTGCTCGGCGTGCGCGGAGTCGGCGGTGTCGCAGGTCAGGTCGACCACGACCGCGGTGCTGTCGGAGTCGACGACGTCGACCGCGGTGACGACGCCCCCCGCCTCGCCGACCGCGGTCGTGAGGCGGCCGATCGCCGAGGCGTCGGCACGGACGGAGACACGGATGGTGATGGAGAACCCGGCGCTGGGCAAACGGTGCGTGGCAGTCGTCACGTCACCCATTCTTATCCCCCTGCCCGCCGGAACCGCGCACGGGGACATATCCAGTGCCGGAACGCTGCGTGAGGTGTCACGATTGGGGGGTCATGCAGACCGGAACAAGGAGAACATGTTGCGAGCAACCGCCGCAGAAACCTGGGATCTCGCCGACGACGGCGACGGCCTGGAGCTCGAGGAGCGGCATGCGCTTCGCCGTGTCGCCGGTCTGTCGACCGAACTCGCCGACGTCACCGAGGTCGAATACCGCCAGCTGCGCCTCGAGCGGGTCGTGCTCGTCGGGGTGTGGACCGAAGGCACCGCCACCGACGCGGAGAACTCCCTCGCGGAGCTCGCCGCCCTCGCCGAGACCGCCGGTTCGGAGGTCCTCGACGGGCTGATCCAGCGGCGCAGCCGGCCCGACTCCAGCACCTACATCGGCTCCGGCAAGGTCGACGAGCTGCGGGCGGTGGTGCAGAGCACCGGCGCCGACACGGTCATCTGCGACGGGGAGCTGTCCCCGTCGCAGTTACGGACCCTGGAGGCGAAGGTCAACGTCAAGGTCATCGACCGGACCGCGCTGATCCTGGACATCTTCGCCCAGCACGCCAAGAGCAAAGAGGGCAAGGCCCAGGTCGAGCTCGCCCAGTTGCAGTACTTCCTGCCGCGCCTGCGCGGTTGGGGTGAGGCACTGAGCCGGCAGGCCGGTGGCTCCGCCAGCGGCAACGGCGGCGTCGGCCTCCGCGGCCCCGGTGAGACCAAGATCGAGACCGACCGCCGGCGGATCCGGACCAAGATCAGCCGCCTGAAGCGCGAGATCGCCGCGATGGCGACGATCCGCGACACCAAGCGCGCCACCCGGCGCCGCAACCGGGTGCCCAGCGTCGCGATCGCCGGCTACACCAACGCCGGCAAGTCGAGCCTGCTCAACCGGCTCACCGGCGCGGGCGTGCTGGTGGAGGACGCGCTGTTCGCCACCCTGGACACCACGACCAGGCGGGCCCGGGCCGAGGACGGCCGGCTCTACACGCTGTCCGACACCGTCGGGTTCGTCCGGCACCTGCCGCACCAGCTGATCGAGGCGTTCCGCTCCACCCTCGAGGAGGTCGCCGAGGCCGACCTGGTCCTGCACGTCGTGGACGGCGCCCATGCCGACCCCGAGGAGCAGGTCCGCGCGGTCCGGGAGGTGCTCGCCGAGGTCGGTGCGGACGCGGTGCCCGAGCTGCTCGTCGTCAACAAGATCGACGCCGCGGACGAGGAGACCCAGCTCCGGCTGAAGTCCCTGTGGTCCGACGCCGTGTTCGCCTCCGCCCGCAGCGGCGCCGGCATCGACGCGGTCCGGGCCGCGGTGGAGCAGCGGCTGCCCTGGCCGGCGATCGAACTGACCGCCGTGGTGCCCTACGAGCGGGGTGACCTGGTCGCCAGGGTGCACACCGTCGGTGAGGTGCTCGAGACCACGCACCTGGCCGAGGGCACGCGCATCCGCGCGCGGATCAGCGACGCCCTCGCCGCGGACCTCGCCCCATTTGCCGTGAAGTCATAGGGTTCGTCTGATCACTGCGAGTGAGAGCCGGACCGGGCTCACCCACTTCCGGTCCGGCTCTGCCAAACTTGTCCGATGCGACAACGGGTGGCCTTTGCTTGCGGTGCGGTGACGGGTCTGCTGCTAGGGCTCGCGGCACCGGCCGCAGCCGCCCCGAGCCCCTCGGCCAACACGGCCCAGTCACCGGCGGCCGGCGCCGGTCAGACCGTGTGCACCCCGGACTCGCAGAAGATCAACGAGATCTCCGGCCTGGTCGCGACGGCCACCGGCTTCGTGGCGATCAACGACAGCGCGACGGGCAACAGCAAGTCCCGCATCTTCACGCTCGACGCGACCTGCAAGGTCGTCGGCACGCCGGTCAACTACGACCCTACGGCCCTCGATCCCGAGGACCTCGCCATGGACAAGAGCGGCACGCTGTGGATCGCCGACGTCGGTGACAACACCGAGGCCTCCGGCGGCAGCGCCACCGCCCGCCGCACGGTCGCGGTGTGGAATCTGCCCCAGGGCGCCAAGGCGCCGGTCATCAACCGGCTCGCCTATCCCGACGGCAAGAAGCGCGACGCCGAGGCCATGCTGCTCAACGGCGACGGCACGCCGATCATCATCACCAAGGACCCCGTCGGCGAGGTCTGGATCCCCGAGGGCCCGCTGCAGCCCAACACCACCAAGGGCGTCAAGCTCAAGCAGATGGGCACGTTCGCGCCCCAGGAGACGAAGACCGCCAACCCGCTCGCGTTCCTCGGCTGGAAAGCGATCACCGGCGCCGCCTCCTCCCCCGACGGCACCCGCGTCGTCATCCGCACCTACTCCGACGCATACGAGTTCGACGTCCAGGGCGGCGACGTCATCAAGGCGATCACCAGCGGCAAGCCCCGCATCACGCCGCTGCCCAACGAGGCCCGCGGCGAGGCGATCACCTACTCGACCGACGGCAAGACGTACATCACCGCCTCCGACGTGCCGTCCGACGTGAAGGCGCCGATCCTCAAGTACACGCCGCAGAACGTCACCCCGGGCAAGGGCGGCGGGGCGGTCCTGCCGACGCCGAAGCCCGACGACCGGTCGTTCCTGGAAGACCTGACGCTGCAGGACATCACGTACATGGTCGCCGCTGTCGGCGTGCTCGGCCTGATCCTCGTGGTCGCCGGCATCATCGGCATCCGCCGCTCCCGCGCCGGCCGCCGCGCGGCGGCCGGGTCCGGGGGCCCGGCCCGCGGCTCGGCGGCCCGCAACCCGGACGGCGACCTGCTTGCCTCGCCCGACGAGGGCGGCACCGGCACCGTGTATGGCGGCCGCCCTGCGGCGTCGGCCGCCCGCGGCGCCGCGGCCGGCGGGACGGTCTACGGCGGCGGTGGGGGCACCGGCGGCCCGGCGGCCGACTCGCGCGATCTCGACCGCCAGCCGGGGTATGGCCCGCCGTCGTATGACCAGCCTCGCGGCTTCCAGCAGGGTGGCTACCCACAGTCACCGCCGCCGGGTCCGTCGGGCCCGCCGCAGGGCGGCGTGTATGGCGGTGGCGGGCAGGGTGGCTATGACCGGCGTGGGGTGTATGGCGGCGGGCATCCTGGTGATCACGACGGGTATGAGCGGGGTTACGCACCCCACCGGTGAGCCGCCGCTCCGCCGTGCCCGCCGGTGCTCCTGCCCGAGCGTGGGCGCGTCACGCGTCACGCTGGTCGCGGCACGCGTGACCCTGGTCGCGGCACCCTGGTCGTGGCTCGCTGGTCGCGGCACGCGTCACGCTGGTCGCGGCACGCGACCCTGCTCGCGGCACCCTGCTCGCGGCACCCTGCTCGCGGCACCCTGCTCGCGGCACCCTGCTCGCGGCACCCTGCTCGCGGCACCCTGCTCGCGGCACGCATGACCCTGGTCGCGGCACGCATGACCCTGGTCGCGGCACGCATGACCCTGGTCGCGGCACGCATGACCCTGGTCGCGGCACGCGCGACCCTGGTCGCGGCACGCGCGACCCTGGTCGCGGCACGCTGGTCACGGCACGCGTGACGCTGGTCGCGTGAAGCGCGGAAGTCATCGCGTGCCGCGGCGTCCGCCGGTTCCGCAGAGAGCCCTCCGGCCGCGCGGTGAGCCGGTGCGCCACGGACGTTCCGTGATCACGCACAGGTCGTCGATCACGCACAGGTCGTCGCCCACCCGGCGGCCACTTTCCTGCGATCGTGGAACTCCCTGGGCCTGGGAGACCGTGGCGAATCGGCGACTCGTCAGTCTGGAGCGGGCGGCGCGAATAGGCGCAGTGTGATCTACCTGTCCGGCGCTCGGACCGGGATGCGTGCCGGAGCTCGCGCGGGATCTTTGCATACTGCCGGTCCGGACGCCAGGACGCTCGTCGCCATGATCGCGAACTTTCGGTGGGCGCCCAGTTCCGAGATCTTTGGTGATCGGAGGACGTGGTAGGTCAGCAGGAGCGGGCGGGTGCCGGGGCCGGGGGTGGGGTGCCGATGGTGGGCATGCCGAGAGAGACGCCAGGGGTGCGGGTGACCCGGCCGGCCTCCCAGGCGTCGCCGGCGCGGGTGCGGCGGTGGGACAGCAGCGGGCCGTCGGCGTTGAGGTGGTGGGGGGCGGCGTAGGTCACCGTGGTGTGCACGATGTCGCCGGGGCGCAAGGCGCTGTCGCCGTCGGCCGCGATGAGCGACGGGTCGGCGGCGAAGTGCACGAGGCGGCCGTCGCGGGCGCGGCCCGACATGCGGCCGGTGGCGCCGTCCTTGCGGCCCTCGCCGACGGCGACCAGGACCTCGACCGGGGTGCCGACGAGCTTCTTGTTCTCGTCCCAGCTGATCTGCTCCAGCGTGGTGATCAGCCGGTCATACCGCTCCTGGACGACCGCCTTCGGGACCTGCAGGTCCATGGTGGCGGCGGGGGTACCGGGGCGCTTCGAGTACTGGAACGTGAAGGCGCTGGAGTAGCGGGCGGCGCGGACCACGTCGAGGGTGCGCTCGAAGTCGGCGTCCGTCTCGCCGGGGAAGCCGACGATGATGTCGGTGGTGATCGCGGCGTCGGGCATGGCGGCCCGGACGTTCTCGATGATGCCCAGGTAGCGCTCGGCGCGGTAGGAGCGGCGCATCGCCTTGAGCACGTCGTCGGAGCCGGACTGCAGCGGCATGTGCAGGGAGTGGCAGACGTTGGGGGTCTCGGCCATCGCGGCGATGACGTCGTCGGTGAAGTCCTTCGGGTGCGGGCTGGTGAAGCGGACCCGCTCCAGGCCCTCGACGTCGCCGCAGGCGCGCAGGAGCTTGCCGAAGGCGAGGCGGTCGCCGAACTCGACGCCGTAGGAGTTGACGTTCTGGCCGAGGAGGGTGACCTCGAGGACGCCCTCGGCCGCGAGGGCGCGGACCTCGGCGAGGATGTCGCCGGGGCGGCGGTCCTTCTCCTTGCCACGCAGCGCCGGGACGATGCAGAACGTGCAGGTGTTGTTGCAGCCGACGGAGATGGAGACCCAGCCGGCATACGTCGACTCGCGCCGGGTAGGCAGCGTGGACGGAAACACCTCGAGCGACTCGAGGATCTCGACCTCGGCCGCGGCGTTGTGACGGGCGCGCTCCAGCAGGACCGGCAGGGAGCCGATGTTGTGGGTGCCGAAGACGACGTCGACCCAGGGCGCCTTCTTGACGATGTCGCCGCGGTCCTTCTGGGCGAGACAGCCGCCGACGGCGATCTGCATGCCGGGCTGGGCGAGCTTCGTCGGGCGCAGGTGGCCGAGGTTGCCGTAGAGGCGGTTGTCGGCGTTCTCCCGCACCGCGCAGGTGTTGAACACGACGACGTCAGGCTCTGCGTCGGCGGGCACCGGAACGTAGCCGGCGTCCTCGAGCAGGCCGGAGATGCGCTCGGAGTCATGCGCGTTCATCTGGCAGCCGTAGGTGATGACCTTGAAGCTGCGGGGGGTCTCAGTCATAGCAGCGCAAAGTTTAGCCCCCGACGTGTTCGCCCGCCGTATCCACCAGCCCGGGCAGCGCGATGTCGGCCGCCTCGCGGGCCGGACGGACCGGGCTGACCGCGACATAGCCGTCCAGCAGCCACGCGTCGTCGCTGCCGGGCTCCGCGCCGTGGTCGCTCTGTTCGAGGGACATCCGCACGTACCCGTGGCCCTGCTCGAGCAGGACCATCTGCACGGTGCCGAACTGGGCGAGGGTCGCCCGGCGGATGCCGCGCAGGTCGCCGGCGTGCAGGTTGGGCACGTTGACGTTGAGCACGTACTCGTCAGACAGCAGCGGCATCAGGTCGCCGGCGACCTCGGCGGCGGTGTCCCAGTACTCGACGGAGTCCGCGGCACCGGCGCGGAACGGCACGTCGAGGGAGACCGCCATCGCGCGGCAGCCGTTGGCCACGGCGGTGAACGCGGCGCCGACGGTGCCGGAGTGCAGGACCGCCGCGCCGGTGTTCGGGCCGCGGTTGATGCCGGACAGCACGACGTCGGGCTCCTGACCGTACGCACCGCGGGTCGCCATCAATGCGATGAACGCCGGCGACGCGGACACGGCGAATGTCGGCACACCCGGGAACAGCGCCGGACGCGTCTCGGTCGCGATCCGCCCGTCCGCCTCGACGCCGGTGAGGGACGTCCCGGCGCCACTGGCCTCGCGGGCAGGTGCCGCCACCACCACCTCGTGGCCTTGACGGACCGCCATCGCGGCGAGCGCGTGCAGGCCGGGGCTGTCGATACCGTCGTCGTTGGTCACCAGGATGCGCATGGTCATCATTGTGACAACCGTCGGCCGTTATCGGTCCGTGACCGCTGTGCGGCTGATCGTGGGCATTGCCCCCGCTAACGTCGAGCCCACCACGGAGCCAGGTGCGCGCAGGCGCACAGCGACGAGACGCGATGGGGCGGATGATGACGGACGAGCCTTTGATCGTGCTCAGCGGCGTCAACAAGTGGTTCGGTGAGCTCCACGTGCTCAAGGATGTCAACCTCTCGATCGCCCGCGGCGAGGTCGTGGTCGTGATCGGCCCGTCGGGCTCCGGCAAGTCGACGTTGTGCCGGGCGATCAACCGGCTCGAGCCGATCAACAACGGCGAAATCGTCTTCGACGGCGTCCGCCTGCCCGAGGAGGGCCGGCCGCTCGCACGCCTGCGCAGCGAGGTCGGCATGGTGTTCCAGTCGTTCAACCTGTTCGCGCACAAGACCATCCTCGAGAACGTGATGCTCGGACCGGTCAAGGTGCGCAAGGAGAAGCCCGCCGTGGTGCGGGAACGCGCCATGGGCCTGCTCGACCGGGTCGGGATCGCCGAGCAGGCGCAGAAGTACCCGGCGCAGCTGTCCGGCGGGCAGCAGCAGCGGGCCGCGATCGCCCGGGCCCTCGCGATGCAGCCGAAGGCCATGCTGTTCGACGAGCCGACGAGCGCCCTCGACCCGGAGATGGTCGGCGAAGTGCTCGAGGTGATGACCGGCCTGGCGGCCGAGGGCATGACCATGGTCGTCGTCACGCACGAGATGGGCTTCGCGCGGCACGCCGCGAACCGGGTCGTGTTCATGGCCGACGGCCAACTGGTCGAGGAGGCGGACCCGGAGACGTTCTTCGCCAGCCCGCGCACCGACCGGGCCAAGGACTTCCTGTCGAAGATTCTCACCCACTGAAAGGGGATAGCGACCATCATGCGTATCACGCGGATCGCCGCGGCAGCCGCCGCCGTCACGCTTGCGCTGGGCCTGGCCGCCTGCGGCAAGGAGGGCACGCCCGCACCGTCGACCAACGACGGTGCCAGCTCCGGCGCGCCCACCAGCGACGCCTGCACCTCCTCCGGCACCACGTTCACGCCGGCCACCGGCGTCGCGATCACGGGCAGCCCGACGTTCGACAAGATCAAGACGGCCGGCAAGGTCGTCATCGGTGTCAAGTTCGACCAGCCCAACCTGGGTTACAAGGACGCGGCCGGCAAGCGCTGCGGCTTCGACATCGAGATCGCCCAGCTGATCGCCTCGAAGCTCGGCATCGACCCGGCGAAGATCGAATACAAGGAGATCGCCTCCGCCAACCGCGAGACGGCGATCAAGGGTGGTGAGGTCGACTACTACGTCGGCACCTACTCGATCACCGACAAGCGCAAGGCCGACGTGGCGTTCGCCGGCCCGTACTTCATCGCCGCGCAGGATCTGCTGGTCCGCAAGGACGACACGTCGATCACCGGCTCCGCCAGCCTCAAGGGCAAGAAGGTCTGCTCCGCGACCGGCTCCACGCCGATCCAGCGGGTCCGCGACCAGAAGCTCACCGAGGACAGCAACATCGTGGAGTTCAAGACCTACTCCGAGTGCGTGTCGCAGCTGCTGGACAAGAAGGTCGACGCGGTCACCACCGACGACGCGATCCTGAAGGGCTTCGCGGCGCAGGCGCCGTCGCAGCTGAAGGTCGTCGGCAAGCCGTTCACCGACCCGACCACCGGCAAGGCGTACCCGGAGAAGTACGGCATCGGCCTGCCGCACGACGACAAGGCCCTGCGTGACTTCGTCAACGCGTCCATCGAGGCGGCGTATGGCGACGGCACCTGGCAGAAGATCTACGACGGCACGCTCGGCAAGTCCGGCTCGGCGGGCAGCCCGCCGCCGCTCGAGAAGTACTGATCCTGTTGTTGACGGGGCGCCGCCTTCGCCGGCGGCGCCCCGCTCGCATGAGCGGCCCAGAGCGCGGAGGAGCCGCGAATTGTGGGGCGCAGGTTGAGCTCAGGCCGACGCCGGAGCGCAGCGGAGGAGGCGGCATGAGCGGCCCGGAGGTGGCGGCGTGAGCGAATTCGTACATGTCCTGACGGACAACTGGGATGTCATCGGTTCCCATTTCCTGGAGACGATCCAGCTCTTCCTGATCGCCGCCGTCGGGTCGCTGGTGATCGGCACGCTGCTGGCCGCCATGCGGGTCTCCCCCGTCCCGGCGCTGCGCGGGTTCGGCAGCTCCTACGTGCTGCTGCTGCGCAACACGCCGCTCACGCTGGTCTTCGCGCTGCAGGTGTTCGCGCTGCCGAAGCTCGGCGTCACGTTCGACTTCACCACCGGCGCCTGCGTCGCGCTGACCGCGTACACCAGCGCGTTCGTGTGCGAGGCGCTGCGCTCCGGCATCAACACCGTGCCCGTCGGGCAGGCCGAGGCGGCCCGCGCCCTGGGCATGACGTTCACCCAGGTGCTGACCACCGTCGTGCTGCCGCAGGCGTTCCGCACCGTGGTGCCGCCGCTGGTGAGCGTGCTCAACGCCATGCTGAAGAACACCACCGTCGCCGCCGGCTTCTCGGTCGCCGAGGCGGGCGCGATCACGTTCTACCTGTCCGAGCGCGGTGAGAACCAGATCTACGGCCTGCTGTGGATCACCATCGGGTTCCTGATCCTGGTCGTACCCCTCGTAACCCTGCAACGGGTGCTCGAACGACGCTGGAAGGTCGCGCGATGACCAACGTCCTCTACGACCTGCCCGGCCCGAAGGCCCGGCTGCGGTACCGCATCATCGGCATCCTCAGCGCCGTCGGGATCGTGGCGCTGCTGGCCTACATCGGCTGGCGCTTCTACGACACCGGCCAGTTCGAGGCAATCCGCTGGGAGCAGTTCCAGTACAAGCAGATCCAGCAGGACCTGGTGGACGGCTATCTCACCACGCTGCGCGCCGCCGGCACCGCGGCCGTGTTCGCGGTCGTCCTCGGCGCGCTGCTGGCCGCCGGGCGGCTCAGCGACCACGTGGCGTTCCGGGCCCCGACCACGGGCTTCGTCGAGCTGTTCCGCGCGATCCCGCTGCTCATCCTGATCTTCTTCGCGTACTACGGCCCGATCCAGCTCGGCTACAAGATCGGCCCGTTCTGGCCGCTCGTGGTCGGCCTGACCCTGTACAACGGCGCCGTGCTGTCCGAGATCTTCCGGGCCGGCATGATCTCCGTGGCCCGCGGGCAGTCCGAGGCCGCGTACGCGCTCGGCATGCGCAAGTCGCAGGTCATGATCTCGATCCTGCTGCCGCAGGCGGTCCGGGCGATGCTCCCGGCGATCGTCAGCCAGCTGGTCGTGCTGCTCAAGGACACCGCGCTCGGGTTCATCATCCAGCTGCCGGAGCTGCTGTACTTCGGCAAGCAGATCGGCGGTCGACTGCCGTTCGGCTTCCCCTACGTGCCCAGCTACCTCGTCGTCGCCGCCGTCTACATCGGCACCTGCGGCCTGCTGTCGTGGTTCTCCTTCTGGCTCCACAAGCGCCTGATGGGCGGCCCCAAGCAGGCGAAGACGACCGCGAAGCCGGTGCCGTTGTCGCTCGACATGGGCGCGGCCGGACCAGCGTAGTGAGGTTGACCGAACGTTGATTGGCAACGTTGCGCAGAGTACGTACGCTGCGCGGGTGGCGGACACCGGCTTTCGTTTGGGCATCGACTTCGGCACCTCGAACACCGTCGCCGTGCTCCGCTGGCCGGACGGCCGCACAAAACCGCTGTTGTTCGACGGTTCGCCGCTGCTGCCCTCCGCCGTGTACGTCAACGCGGACGGCACCATCCTCACCGGCCGTGACGCCGTGCACTCAGCGCGTCTGCAGCCGCACCGGTTCGAGCCGTACCCGAAACGCCGCGTCGAAGAGGGCACCGTCTGGCTCGGCGAGCAGGACGTGCCGGTCATCGACCTCGTCGCGACCGTCCTGCGCCGGGTCGCGGCCGAGTCCTACCGGGTCGCGGGCGCCCACCCGAACGAGGTCAACCTCACCCACCCGGCGACGTGGCCGCCGCAGCGCCGCCAGACCCTCGCGCAGGCCGCCACGGCCGCCGGGTTCCCCGCGCCGTTCCTGTCCTCCGAGCCGGTCGCCGCGGCGTCCTACTTCGTCGGCACCATCGGCACCCACGTCCCTGTCGGTGGCATCGCCGTCGTGTACGACTTCGGCGCCGGCACCTTCGACGCGAGCGTGGTCCGCCGCAACGCCGGTGGCGGCTTCGACGTCCTCGCCAGCGAAGGGCTCCCCGACGCGGGCGGCCTCGACGTGGACGCGGCCGTCGTGGCATACCTGGGCCGCAACTTCACCGGCCGCGAAGGCGACCAGTGGCGCCGCCTGACCAACCCGGAGAGCGAGGCCGACCGGCGCGCGGCGTGGCAGCTGTGGGAGGACGCCCGGCTCGCCAAGGAGATGCTCAGCCGGGCCGCCACCACCTACGTGCACGTGCCGCTGTTCGACGAGAGCGTGCCGATCGGGCGTGAGCAGCTGGAGCAGCTCGCCAAGCCGATCCTGGACCGGACCGTCACCGCCACCCAGATCGCCGTGACGTCCGCGGGGGTCACGGGGCAGCCCCTGGCCGCGGTGTTCCTGGTCGGCGGGTCGTCCCGCATCCCGCTCGCCGCGACGCTGCTGCACCGGGCGTTCGGGCTGGCGCCGACCGCGATCGAGCAGCCCGAACTGGTGGTCGCCGAAGGCGCACTGCACCTCGCACCGCCGACGGGGCGCGCGCACGTCGGCGGGGCGCCGTCGGGTGGCGCAGCGGGGGCGCCGACGTCCGGCGCGTCCGGGCCGTTCGGTCCGGTACCCACGTCCGGCGTGCCGTCCTCCGGCGGGCCCTCGTCGGGTGGACCGTCGTCCGGCGGCCCTTCGTCTGGCGGGCCGTCCTCCGGCGGGCCGTCAGGGGGTTCGCACGAGCCGAGCGGGGACGTGTCGGCGCAGCCGGTGTCGGCCACGCCGGTGTCGCCGGGGTTCAGCATGCCGTCGATGAACCCGGGACTGCCGCCGCTGCTGCAGACCGCGTCGATGCCGGTGGTGCCGAGCCAGCAGCCGGGGTACCAGCAGCCGCACCAGCCCCCGCAGCAGGCGCCGCACCAGCCCTCGCAGCAGGCCTCGCAGCAGCCGGCGCAGCAGCGGGGTCCGGGGCAGCAGCAGCCTGCGCAGTATCAGCAGCCGGCGCAGCGGCCGGGGGTGCCGCCGCAGGGGCAGCGGCCGCCCGTGCAGCAGCCGGTCCAGCCGCAGGTGCAGCAGCGGCCGCCGGTCGTGCCGCCGATCCCGGTGCAGCCCACCCAGCCGCATGTCCAGCCACACGCCCAGCCGCCGGCGCACCAGCCGGGCCAGCAGGGCTTCCCACAGCCGGCGCAGCAATCCGTCCAGCAGGGCTTCCCGCAGCCGGCGCCGCCGCAGGTGCAGCAGCCCGTCCAGCCGGGGTTCCCGCAGCAGTTCCAGCCGCAGGGGCAGCAGCCCGTACACCGGCCGCAGGTCAGCGCACCGCCCTCGTCGGGGCCGCCGGTCAGCCCCGCGCAGGGCTGGACGGCGCCGGCCTCGGGGCCACCCGCGTCAGGGCCACCCGCGTCAGGGCCACCCGCGTCAGGGCCACCGGCGTCGGGGCCACCGGCGCAGGGATGGCAGTCGGGCGGGCAGGCGTACCCGCCGGTCGCGCCGCCCACGAACCGGCGCCGGACCGGGACGCTGGTCACCGCCGTCGGTGGTGGCGTCCTGGCGCTGATCCTCGTCGTGGCCGGCATCGTCTGGGCCGTGAACCGCGGCGACGGCGGCGACCCGGGCGGCGGCGACAGCAGCGGCGGGCCGTCCAACCAGGCGGGGCCGGCGGTGTCCGCGGCCTGCGGGCACAAGGTCGCCTTCCTCGGCATCCTCGAAGGCACCGGCTCCAAGGACAGCAACGGCATGCGCAACGCCGCCAAGCTGGCCGTCAACGACTACAACGCCAAGCATCCCGGCTGCAACGTCGGGTTCGCCGAGTTCGACACGAAGGGCACCGAGGCGGGCAGCAAGACTGCGGCCGAGAACCTGGTCGCCGACAGCGAGGTGATGGGCGTCGTCGGGCCCGCCTACCGGATCGAGATCCTCGCCGCCGGCCCGATCCTGGAGAAGGCCGGCATCCCGTTCTTCACGCCGTTCGCGCCGGACGTCGACCTCGCCGCGAAGGGCTGGTCCACGTTCCACCGCCTCATCGCCAACGACAAGGACCAGGCCACGGCCGGCGCCCGGTACATCAAGAACAAGCTGCGCGCCTCCAAGGTCGTCGTGGTCTACGACGACACCGACTTCGGCGGCGTGGCCCGGCAGGCGGTCACGAGCACGCTCGGCGGCGCCGTCACCGCGAGCGTCGCGATCCGCCGGGCCGACAAGGACTTCGCCGGCCCTGTCGGGCAGGTGACGAACGCAAGCCCGGACGCGGTGTACTACGCGGGTGAGTCCGACGACGGTACGGCGTTCATCAAGGCGCTGCGGGCGGCGAAACCGGGCATCGCGATCGTCGTCAGCGACCGGCTGTTCACCCAGCTGTTCGTCGACACGCTCGCCAAGGCCGCCGACGACATCGTGGTCACCTGCCCCTGCGTCCCGAGCGACCGGACCAGCGGCGACTACGCGTCGCGGTACCAGGCCGCGTACCAGGTGACCGCCGGCTACTACGGGCCCGAGGCGTACGACGGGGCGGGCATCATCCTGGAGGGCTTCACCGCCGGCAAGGCCAGCCGGGCGGACATGCTGGCCTTCGTCGACAAGTACGACGGCAAGGGCGTCGCGCGGTCGTACAAGTTCACCGCGAACGGCGACCTGGCCGTGCCGGACCCGGTGATCTGGTCGTACAAGATCACCAGTCCGTACACGTCAGCCGAGGCCGTCATCGCCCCGTAGCCACCCGGCCGGGTCCGGTCGCGGCCGGAGGTCGCGTCGCGGCCGTTCGCGGCCGCGGGCTTGTTCACGACCGCAGGTCGTGGCGGGGTGACTGTCCGCGGAGGTGGCAGGGAGGCCGTTCACGGCCGACCGGTGGCTGACGGGAGCGGCGGTCGTGCCCACGACGGACCGGAGCCATGTTCTTGGCTCTTGCGCTTCCTAGCGGGCGATCTCGGTCACCCGTGACTCGCGGACGACGGTGACGCGGATCTGGCCCGGGTAGGTCAGCTCCTCCTCGA
The DNA here is from genome assembly GCF_040676755.1 of Dactylosporangium sp. NPDC049525. Classification (NCBI taxonomy): domain Bacteria; kingdom Bacillati; phylum Actinomycetota; class Actinomycetes; order Micromonosporales; family Micromonosporaceae; genus Dactylosporangium; species Dactylosporangium sp. NPDC049525. The sequence goes on from NZ_JBFAPO010000031.1 coordinate 89,442, forward strand.
TCTGCTTCGCCACGTCGCGGGCGAGGACGGCGGCGCCGATGTCGTCGACGTCGTCGGGGCGGACCATGACCCGGATCTCGCGGCCGGCCTGCATCGCGAAGACCTTCTCGACGCCGGACTTGCCGGCGGCGATCTCCTCGATGCGCTCGAGGCGTTTGACGTAGGCCTCGAGGCTCTCGCGGCGGGCGCCCGGGCGACCACCGGAGCACGCGTCGGAGGCCTGGGTGAGCACGGCCTCGATGGTCTGCGGGAGGACCTCGTTGTGATGCGCTTCGATGGCGTGCACGATGTCCTCGTGCTCGCCGTACTTGCGGGCCACGTCGGCGCCGATCAGCGCGTGGCTGCCCTCGACCTCGTGGGTGAGCGCCTTGCCGATGTCGTGCAGGAACGCGCTGCGCTTGATCGGCTTCGGGTCGAGGCGCAGCTCGCTGGCCATGATGCCGGCGATGTGCGCGGTCTCGACGAGGTGCTTGAGGACGTTCTGGCCGTAGGAGGTCCGGTACCGCAGCCGCCCGAGCAGCGTCATCAGCTCCGGGTGCAGGTCGGTGATGCCGACCTCGACCAGGGCGTCCTCGGCGGCGCGCAGGCAGAGGCGCTCGACCTCGTGCTTGGCCTGCTCGAACACCTCCTCGATGCGGTGCGGGTGGATCCGCCCGTCGAGGACCAGCTTCTCCAGGGTGAGGCGGCCGATCTCGCGGCGGACCGGGTCGAAGCAGGACAGCAGGACCGCCTCGGGCGTGTCGTCGATGATCAGGTTGACCCCGGTCGTCGACTCGAACGCGCGGATGTTGCGGCCCTCGCGGCCGATGATCCGGCCCTTCATCTCGTCACTGGGCAGGTGCAGGACGCTGACGACGCTCTCCGCGGTCTGCTCGCTGGCGACCCGCTGGATGGCGTCCACGACGATGTGCCTGGCCCGCTGGTCGGCGGTGTTGCGGGCGTCGTTCTCGATGTCGCGGACGAGCAGCGCGGCCTCGCGCTTCGCCTGCATCTCGATCGTCTCGATGACCTCGATCCGGGCGGCGTCGGTGGTGAGCCCCGCCACCCGCTCGAGCGCCTCGCGGTGCCGCTCCTCGCCCGCGGCGATCTCAGCCTCCCGGCGGGCGAAGGCCGCTTCCCGCTCGAGCAGGTCCGCCTCGGTGCTGGTGATGCGCCGGTCCCGTTCGGCCAGCCGCTCGGCCTCCTCGGCCAGCAGCCGCTCCCGCTCGTCGAGCCGGCGCTGGCGCCGCTCCGCGTCCTGCGACTGCTCCTTCGCCACCGTGGTCAGCTGGCTGATCTCGCGCTCGCCGGCGCGCCGGGCCGTGGCCCGGGCCTGCTCGGCGTCGATCTCCGCCTGCCGGTGCGCCCGCTCCAGCAACGAGTCGGCCTCGGCCCGCGCCCCGTCGAGGATGCGTCGCGCCTCCGACCTGGCAGAGCTGGCTTCTGCCTTTGCCGCCGCCGCCTCGGTACGCGCAGCGGCCGCGACGGCCCGCGCTTCGTCGACGGCCGCGGTGGCGTCTTCGGCGGCGGTGCGCAGCGACGCGAGGGAGTGCTCCTGCCGGTCCTTCTCGGCCAGGAACGCGGGGTCTTCGGCAGCGGGCTGAGCGGGCGCCGTGGCGGCGGTGTGCAGGCGGCGCATGACCTTCAGCGAGAGCAGCAGCGCGGCGAGGACCCCGAGGCCGATGACGACGACCACGACCACGAGCACGACCTGCAGCCCGGTCACGCGGTCACCTCGGCGGCGGCGGCGCTTGCGTGCTCGACTTCGGGTCGTTCGCAGAGGATGACAGGGGCGCACTCCGTCACGACGTCACCTCGCTCCGCTCGGCGCTGCGCAGAGTCGCGCAACGCGGGATGTTGTGGAGGAGACGCCCGACCACACACTGCCATCAAGATGTATCAATATCGGGGCACAGGGTGCCCCGATAACGGGTCGACACCGCCACCTCCCGCAAGGCGCGGCGCTTATATGTCGTGCGTAAACGTTGCTGATCTGTGACGCGATCTATGTTGTGCGGTAAACCCGCGGTGGTTGGGCGGTCTCCATCTGGTAACGCCGAGGCTAGGTCGTGAAGGGCGCTTCGGTCAAGGACTCATGATCGGGCACCATACGGGAGGTAAGTCCGTCAAGACCCTCGCCAGGCGAAACACCCTACCAGTGACTTTTGACCAGAACTTTCCGGCATGTCGGTCGCAGTCCGGTCCAGAATGTCGACCGACTGTAGCCATCCGGACGCAAGGCGCTGAACTCCGACCGACGTGCTGCTGCAATCATTCCACCACACACGGTACGCCCGCCAACCACCGCATCGACGCTTGTCGCATTCCGGGGGAGGTATCCGGCCTTGCGGCGACGGCCTGAGCCATGTGGCGGACATCCAGGTGGCTGATCGCGGTTGTGTGGTGACTGTCGAGTTATGCGGGACGCGAAGTCGCGCTGACTTCGGGTGAATGGGGATCTTGCGAGCGCGAGGTGCAGCACGTGGATGGCGCGACGTTGCCGAGCCTGCTCTTACCACCCGGTTGCCGGGTCAGCCGGCCTCAACACTGATCCGCCTGACCCTGGTCAGACTCAGCGTCCGACGGTCTCAGCGTTGGTCGGGGCCGGCGCTGGTCAGGTCAGCGCTGGTCAGGGTCGAGAGCGGCGTCGGCGAGGGCGTCCGGGTCGATCCCGTCGGCGAACTCGGCGGCATCCGCGCGTTCGGCCAGGCCTTCTTTCACGAGGCGGATGGCCATGCCTGGCGGGTACCCCTTCCTGGCCAGCATCCCGACGAGCCGCCGGAACACCGCCTCCGGGGGTGCGTTGGACTCGACGCGCAGCCGCCTGGCGACCAGAGCTCTCGCGGTCTGCTCCTCGACGTCGGGGTCGAGCTCGTCGAGAGCCTCGCCGACCTCGTCGGATGACACGCCCTTGCGGCGCAACTCCCCCGCCAGCGCCCGCCGGGCGAGCCCCCGCCCGTGGTGCCGGCTGGCGACCCAGGCACGGGCGAAGGCGGCGTCGTCGATGATGCCCACCTCGTCGTACCGGTCGAGGATCTCGTCGGCGATCTCGTCCTCGACCCCGCGCTTGCGCATGGCGGTGGCGAGCTCGAGCCTGGTCCTCGGCCGAACGGCGAGCTGCCGCAGGCAGATCTCCCGGGCCGCTTCCCTCGGGTCGAGCGCCGCGGCCGGCTGGCCACCCCGCCGACCGGCATCACGCTGCCGCTCCGCACCGCCCTGCTGGTCGGAACCCTGCTGGTCAGAGCCGCTCTGCGGGCCGGAGCCGCGGGCAGAGCGGTTGCTGCCGCGCCCTGATCGGCGACCGGCGTCGCGGGCGGGACGATCGTCGGCGTCCTCGTGCTCCGGCATCGGGACGGCGGCGGGAACGATGCCCTTGCCGGAGCCGTCGGAAAGTCCTCCGCGCCGGTCGCCGGAAAGTCGTCCACGCCGGTCGCCGCCGGAAAATCCTCCACGCTGATCGCCGCCGGAAAGTCCCCCACGCCGGTCGCCGCCAGCAGGTCCGCCTGGGCGATCACCGCTGGGAGACTTGCCGGAGCGAGCGCCCCCCGCGCCGCGTTGCCTCGTGGATGGCGGCCCGCCGTCAGCTCCGCTGGGAGCGGTCGACAACCTGCCGGCCGGGCTACCGCCCTCAGGAACAGACAACCAAGCAGGCGGAGCCCCGCGTTCCGCGGCGGGAAGCCGAGTGGTCGCAACGTCACTGTGCTCAGGATCGGACGGCCAGCCTGGCGGAACGTCACCAGGCGATGTCCACCTCGACCGCGCCGGCCGAGAAGCCGCAGCCCCACCCAGCTGCGCTTCGGCAGCCGACTGACCCCCGACGGCCGACTGCCCCCCAGCAGATGGCTGGGCTTCGGTCGACAGCCACGGGTTGTCGTCCCCCATGTCGGCGAAGAGCCAGGGACTCCTCTCCGCCGCAGCAGCAAGCGCCGCAGCCGGCGCCACGGCAGGCTCAAGCCCGCCACCCCCGAACCCGGCAGCACCAGGCCCAGCAGCACCAGACCCAGCAGCACCAGGCTCGGCAGCATCGGACGCTGGAACGTCAGGCTCGTGCCCGTCGCTCCCGGCCGGCTGCTCGTCGGGACCGCTGGATCGCCGCCTGCCCGGCACGAGCACACCTCCGAAACCTGAACCGCCCGCGCCGGCATCGAGCCCGCGACGAGCGGCGAACCTGCATCAACACCGACCGGTGGCACGCACCCACAGACGTGCTCGGCGGGCCGGGCCGCGGGTCGAACCTCCCGGACGGAGGTCCTCCCGCGGCCGGCACCGAACGCCGTGAGTCGCGCGTGAAGAACAGCTGAGCCCTCGGTCAGAAGTCGACCGGGACCACCTCGGGGCCGCCGGCCGCATCCGTGGCCTGGCCGACACCGACGCCGAGCTTCTCTTTGATCTTCTTCTCGATCTCGGCGGCCACGTCGGGGTTCTCCCGCAGGAACTTCCGGGAGTTCTCCTTGCCCTGGCCGAGCTGGTCGCCGTCGTACGTATACCAGGCGCCGGCCTTGCGGATGATCGTCTGCTCGACGCCGACATCGATGAGGGAGCCCTCGCGGGAGATGCCCTTGCCATACATGATGTCGAACTCGGCCTGCTTGAACGGCGAGGCCACCTTGTTCTTCACGACCTTGACGCGGGTGCGGTTGCCCACCACGTCGGTGCCGTCCTTGAGGCTCTCGATGCGGCGCACGTCGAGGCGGACCGACGAGTAGAACTTCAGCGCGCGGCCACCCGTGGTGGTCTCCGGGCTGCCGAACATGACGCCGATCTTCTCGCGGAGCTGGTTGATGAAGATCGCGGTGGTGCCGGAGTTGTTGAGCGCACCGGTGATCTTCCGCAGCGCCTGGCTCATGAGGCGGGCCTGGAGACCGACGTGGCTGTCGCCCATCTCGCCCTCGATCTCGGCGCGCGGCACGAGGGCAGCGACCGAGTCGATGACGATGATGTCGAGGGCGCCGGAGCGGACCAGCATGTCGACGATCTCGAGGGCCTGCTCGCCGGTGTCCGGCTGGGACACGAGCAGCGCGTCGGTGTCGACGCCGAGGTTCTTGGCATAGTCGGGGTCGAGGGCGTGCTCCGCGTCAATGAACGCCGCGATGCCGCCCTGTGCCTGGGCGTTGGCGATGGCGTGGAGCGCCACGGTCGTCTTACCACTGGACTCAGGCCCGAAGACCTCGACAACCCGTCCGCGGGGCAGGCCACCGATCCCGAGGGCAACGTCGAGTGCGATGGAGCCGGTCGGGATCACCGCCATCGGAGCGATGACCCGCTCGCCGAGGCGCATGACCGAGCCCTTGCCGAACTGTTTGTCGATCTGCGAGAGGGCGAGCCCGAGCGCCTTCTCCCGGTCAGGTTGCACTGCCATGTCCGTCACCCCTGAGTTCGCGGTCTTCGTCGGCGTTCGTTTATTCACGCTGACAAGGTAAGCGCCGGGTATGACAAAAAACCGGCGCCGACCCCTGAGGAGGCTACCCGTACATCTGTACGATCAACGAGGCGACACGCCAAAAAACCTCACCGCAGCCTGCTAGGAACACGCTCCGGGTATGCGGCGACCACAGCGCGCCACACCACGGCGGTGTCCTCGCCACCTGCGAGTGCTTCCTTGATGGTCCGTCCACCCAACTCGGTCAGCACCTGGTCGTTGGCGACGCTCCCGGCGTACGCCACGCCGAACACCTGCTCCAGCCGCTGCCAGAAATCCGTCAGTCGCACGCGGCCAAGACTAAGACCTCCGCAGCGCCAGAGCAGCCAGCGGCACCACGGCGATGCCGGCCAGTACCGACAAGGTGGCGAATCCGAACAGATCGACCACGACCCCGGCGAGGGCGCCCGCGGTCGCCGCCGACACGCCCATGATGACGTCGGACAGGCCCTGGACACCGGAGCGCTGCACGACGGGCACGGACTCCGACAGCAGCGTGGAGCCGGCCACCATCGTGCAGCTCCAGCCCACGCCGAGCAGGCCCATCGCGACCGACAGCTGGGCCGTGTGGTCGCCGGCGGTGCCGCTCAGCGCGCAGGCGAGGGCCAGCAGCACGACACCCGTAAGGATGACGGGGCGGCGGCCGAACCGGTCGGTGGCCCAGCCGACGACCGGGGACAGCGCGTACATGCCGGTGATGTGGATGCTGATCACCAGCCCGACGATGCGCAGCAGGTCACCGTGCTCGTGCACGTAGCCGCCGATGTGCACGGGTGTCATCGACATCACGCCGACCATGACCACGTGCCCGACGGCGACGGTGGAGACGCCGAGCCGCGCCCCGACGCTGGTCCGGATCGCCGCGAAGGCCGAGCTCCACGATGGTGATTTTTCCGATAAATCCGACACCACCAGCAGTCGCGCCGTCAGCAACGGATCCGGTCGCAGCAACCCGAACAGCACCAGACCCGCCACCCCGAACGCCAAGGCGCTGAACAGGTACGGCCCCGCGTACTCCGGCGCACCCCACGGCATCGTCAGCCGATCGGCGAACGGCGCCAGGTTCGGGCCCACCACCGCGCCCAGTGTCGTCGCCCACACCACCAGCGACAGGTGCCGGGCCCGGCGGTCACTGTCAGCGAGGTCCACCGCCGCGTACCGCGACTGCAGGTTGGCCGCGCTCGCCCCGCCGAACAGGAACGTCCCCGCGAACAGCAGCGGCACCCACTGCAGCCACACCGCGGTGACCACCAGCAACGATCCGGTCACCCCGGCGGCATAGGCGAACACCAGCCCCGGCCGCCGCCCGCCGGTCCGCATCAGCCGGGTGGCCGGGATCGCGATCAGCGCCGCCCCGATGACCGCGGCACTGCCGGACAGCCCCGCGGCGGTCGGCCCGGCCATCTCCGAGGCCAGCAGCGCACCGATCGACACGCCGCTCGCCACGCCGAGCCCGCCGACAACCTGCGTGGAAACGAGCAGGCCAAGGGTGCGCCGCTGGAGCGTGGCAACTGGAAGGGCGTCGATCACGGTGACATCCTCGCGTATGCACCGCGACGCGCACCACTCCTTACTCGTAAGCCGACAGGAGCGCCACCACCGCCGATACCGCGGCGGCGGCGTCATCGCCGGTGGCGTGCACCTGCACCGAGGAGCCCGCGCGGGCGTTGAGCCCCATCACCCCGAGCACGCTGCGGGCACTCACCTGCTTGCCCTCATAGCGGATTTCGACGGTACTGACGAAGCCCGCCGCCGCCCGAACCAGCGCCCCGGCGGGCCGGGCGTGCAGGTCGGCGGGCAGGATGACCGTCGCCTCAGAGCTTGCGGACATCGCGGGCCTCCGTCGCCGCGCGCGTGCACTCGGCCAGGTCGGCACCGGTGCCGGCCAGCACCGCCGCGGCGACCGCACCCTCCACGAACGGCGCGTCGACCAGGACGGCCGTGTTGGCGACCCGGTCCTCGAGCACGGTCTGCGCGGTGAGGACGGCGCTGCCCAGGTCGGTCAGGACCAGCACCCCGCCGCCCCGGTCGGCCCGGTCGATCGCGACCAGGATCCGGTCGTAGCTGGTGCCGAGCCCACCGTCGTCGGTGCCGCCCGCCGCCTCGATCGGCACCTCCTCCCCCGCCACCTGGACCAGCATGTCCCGCAACCCGTGCGCGAGCCGTTCGCTGTGTGAAACGAGGACGATTCCCACCATGTGTGCCACGCGGGCAATGCTATGCACGACCCGTACCCGCAAAATGGCAGGCATGAAGAAGTTCATCAACGACCCGGACGACGTGGTCCGGGAAGCCCTCGCCGGGATGGCCGCCGCGCATCCCGACCTGCGGGTCGACCTCGACGAGCAGATCATCGTGCGGGCCGGCGCGCCCCGCCCCGGCAAGGTCGGCCTGGTCTCCGGCGGCGGCTCCGGGCACGAGCCGCTGCACGGCGGGTTCGTCGGGCTCGGCATGCTCGACGCGGCCTGCCCCGGCGAGATCTTCACCTCGCCCGTCCCGGACCAGATCCTGGCCGCCACCAGGGCCGTGGACGGCGGCGCGGGCGTCGTGCACATCGTGAAGAACTACACGGGCGACGTCATGAACTTCGAGATGGCCGCCGAGGACGCCGAGATCCCGATCGAGAGCGTCCTGGTCGACGACGACGTCGCGGTCGACGGCTCCACCTGGACCGCCGGCCGCCGTGGCACCGGCGCGACCCTGCTGGTCGAGAAGATCGCCGGCGCGCTTGCCGAGGAGGGCGCCCCGCTCGCCGCGGTCGCGGCCGTTGCCAGGGACGTCAACGCGCGCTCGGCGTCGTTCGCGATCGCCCTCACCTCGGGCACGACCCCGGCCGCGGGCAAGCCCGGATTCGACCTGCCCGAGGACGAGATCGAGGTCGGCGTCGGCATCCACGGCGAGCCCGGCCGCGCCCGCGAGAAGCTGCGACCCGCCCGCGACCTCGCCGCCCGCATCGTGGAGCCGATCCTGGCCGCCAAGCCGGTCGAGCCGGGATCCCAGGTGATCGTGCTCGTCAACGGTCTCGGGGGTACGCCGCTGCTGGAGCTGTACGTGATGTTCAACGACATCAGCCGGCTGCTGGCCGACGCCGGGGTGCAGATCGCCCGCAGCCTGGTCGGCAACTACGTCACCAGCCTCGACATGGCGGGCATGTCGCTCACCGTGTGCCGGGTCGACGAGGAGCTGCTGCGGTTGTGGGACGCCCCGGTCCGTACCCCCGGCCTGCGGTGGGGCGTCTGACGTGGATGCCGCCCTGGCCCGCGCGTGGGTCGCCGCCGTCGCCGCCTCGGTCACCGCGAACGCCGCCGAGCTGACCGACCTCGACGCCGCCATCGGCGACGGGGACCACGGCGTCAACCTGCGCCGCGGGTTCGACGCGGTGGTCGCCGCCCTCGCCACGTTCGAGGCCGACACGGCCGGCGCCGTCCTGACCAAGACCGGCACGACGCTGGTGTCGAAGGTCGGCGGCGCGTCGGGTCCGCTGTACGGCAGCCTGTTCCGCGCCCTCGGCAAGGCCCTGCCCGCCGAGGTCGACGCGATCGCCTTCGCGGACGGTCTGCAGGCCGGCCTGGACGCGATCGTGCGGCTCGGCAAGGCCTCACCCGGCGACAAGACCATGGTCGACGCGCTCACCCCAGCGGTCGACGCCTTCACGGCCGCGGCCCCGTTCGGCTTCGCGGCGGCCGCCGCCGCGGCATCCGCGGCCGCGGCGGAAGGGGCCGTCGCGACGACGCCGCTGCAGGCCCGCAAGGGCCGGGCGTCCTACCTGGGCGAACGCAGCGCCGGCCACCAGGACCCGGGCGCGACGTCCACCGCGCTGATCTTCGCCGCGCTCGCCGGGGTTTCCGCCACCTAGACGCCCAGGCTACGGCCGATGATCTCCTTCATGATCTCGGTCGTGCCGCCGTAGATGGTCTGCACGCGGCTGTTCAGCCAGGCCTTGGCGACCGGGTACTCCATCATGAAGCCGTACCCGCCGTGCAGCTGGACGCAGCGGTCCGCCACCTTGTTCTGCAGCTCCGTGGTCCACCACTTCGCCTTGGCCGCGTCGGCGACGGAGAGCCGCCCCGCGTTCTGCTCGACGATGCACTGGTTCAGGAACGTCCGGGCGATCGTCACCTCGGTGTCGAGCTCGGCGAGCACGAACCGGTTGTGCTGGAACGACCCGATCGGCTTGCCGAACGCCTGCCGCGTCTTGGCGTACTCGAGGGTGATCGCCAGGACGTGCTCGGCGGACGCGACGGCGGCGACCGCGATGCCGAGCCGCTCCCGCGGGAGGTTCGCCATCAGGTGGTAGAAGCCGGAGTTCTCCTGGCCGAGGAGGTGATCCGCGGGGATCCGGCAGTCGTCGAAGAACAGCTCGGCGGTGTCGTTGGCCTTCAGGCCGACCTTCTCCAGGCGGCGCCCCCGGCTGAAGCCCGGCGTGCCGGACTCGACCACGAACAGGCTGATGCCGTGCGCGCCGAGCGAGGCGTCGGTCTTCGCCACGACGATGACGAGGTCGGCGAGCTCGCCGTTGGTGATGAACGTCTTCTGCCCGTTGAGGACCCACTCGTCGCCGTCACGCACCGCGGAGGTCCGCACCCCGGCGAGGTCGCTGCCGGCACCTGGCTCGCTCATCGCGATGGCGGTCACGATGTCACCGGAGCAGAACCCGGGCAGCCAGCGCTTGCGCTGCTCCTCGTTGGCCAGGTCGGTCAGATACGGCGCGACGACGTCGTTGTGCAGCCCGAACCCGAGCCCCGACGCGCCCGCGGCGACGATCTCCTCGACGAGGACCGCGTTGAAGCGGAAGTCCTTCTGCCCGCCGCCGCCGTGCTCCTCGTCGACGTCCATCCCGAGCAGCCCGGCCGCGCCCGCCTTGCGCCAGACCTCCCGGTCGACGATCCCGGCCTTCTCCCACTCGTCGTTGTGCGGCACCGCCTCGCGGGCCAGGAACGCCTTGCACAGTTCCCGGAAGGCTTCGTGCTCGGCTTCGTACAGGTGCTGTTCCATAACGTGCAGTGTTCTCCGTGAGACACGGTCTCGACTAGCCCACCACCGCCGGAGCGCCCTAGAGGCCGAGCATGCCGTACAGGTGGTCGGGGAGCGGCTCGGCGTTGGCGGGTGCGGTGGTGCTGAGGGTGGTGCCGAAGTCGGAATACGTGGCGGTCACCGGGTTGTCGGGGATCTCGACCTTCATCGACACCAGCCGGTCCTGGTCGTCGACGGTCGCCTCGAACGGGATCCTCCTGGCGACCTCGCCGAGCTGGATCACCTGCGGGATGTTGACCGGCCCCCACGCAACCACGCGGGTCATGTCGACGGTGCCGGTGTAGCCGCGGTTCTCGCGGCGCACGTCGTGGGTGGCGGTGACCAGCGCCTGCACGCCCGTCGGGTCCTTGATGGCGCTGAGGCCCAGCGACCCGGGCCGGGTGACGCGGGCGGGATCGACGCGAAACCAGGTCTTGCCGTCGAACCCGGGCAGCGGCAGGCCGGTCAGCCGCGTATACGCGCTGCCCCGCACGCCCAGCGTGTCGATCTTCAGGGAGGCGCCGTCGGAGGAGACGCTGACCGTGGCGTCGAGCAGGTCGGCGATGGGGTCGATGCCGCCGGTGTAGCTGCCCTCCTTGGCCACCATCTTGAACTTGTACCCACCGCTGTTCAACGCCTGCAGGCTCTTGGTCAGCTCGCTCTGCAACGGCGCCACCGACGGGCCTGTAGTCGGCTTCGGCGGCTCGCCCTTGCCGAACGAACAGCCGGCGAGCGCGACCACCGCGACCAGTGCCGAGGCCAGCGCCGCGAGCAGCGCGGGGGCGGACGGCCGCGGGTGCCCTGGCCGGGTCGGGATCAGCCGTCGTCGCAGCATCGGGGTCAGCCCTTGTCGCATCGGGGTCGGCCGTTGTCGCATCGGGTCAGCCGTTGAGCAGGCCGTAGACGGCGGCCGGGGCGGCGAGGACATCGGCGGCCTTCGGCGCGGCGACGGTGACCGGCTGACCGTGGCCGGTGTAGTCGACCGTCAGCGCCTGCTCGGCGACCGTGCCATAGGCCGGGACCGTGATCTTCAGCGAGACCAGGTGCTGGCCGTCGAGGGTCGCCGTGAACGGTGCTGCCTTGGCCTTCTCGCCGAGCGCCTGGATGACGGCGGCGTCGTCGATGCCGAGGTCGCCACCGCTGGTCAGGTCATATGTGCCGGTGATCGTGGTCGGGGCGCTCTGCGTGGCGGTGACGACCCGGGCGACGAGACCCTGGCTGACGGTGGGGTCCTTCGCCTCGATCAGCCCGATGATCGCATCCTTCTTGATCTTCGAGCGATCCACCTTGTACCACTTCTTGGCGTTGATGCCGGTCGTCGGGATGCTGGTCTTGAAGTAGTAGTCGGCGCCGAGCGCGATGCCCTCGATCGTGTATTTGAGCCCGCCCGCGGCGACCCCGTCGACCTTCACCTGCTGCTTGCCCGCGGGGTCGATCGAGCCGGTGAAGGTGCCCTCGGGGATCTTCATCGCGTAGCCATAGGTGCTCGAGTTGAGGTCCTTGACGGCCGCGGCGAGCACGTCCTTGGCGGCCGGCGCGGCCGACGTGGTGCCACCGGTGCCCTTCGAGGCGCCGCTGGTGGTCTTGTCGTCGTCGCCCCCACAGGCGGTCGTCAGTGCCAGTGCCATCGCCGCGACGACGATGCCGAACGTCCTGAACGCGCTGGTGCGCATGTCATTCCCCTCCCTGATGACGCGCCCCGAATCGTGCGGGGGCCGGTTGCGGACCGTGCCCGGCCCTTCCTCCTCGCTGTTCAACAGCCGCTGGACGGTTTCGGGTGCGTCGCGGGCCGCGGAAGCGGCCGACGGCACATCCGTGAATGGTGCTACGCCGTCGGACACTAGCGGCAGGGTCCGACAGTTCCGGTCCGTGGGGGTCACGAAGCCGCAATGTCACACCTGCCGCCCGGACGGATCGGTGAGCCGGCGCACGACCGCCGCGGCGACCCGTCCGGCGTCGCGCGGGTCGAGGGACGCCGTGGTGATGCGGATCGCGGGCGGCGTGAGCAGGCGATACATGGAGCCGGGCGCCACGGCGATGCCGTCCTCTCGCAGCCCCGCGACCATGGATGTCTCGTCGGGGACCGGCAGCCACACATTGATCCCGCTCACGCCGTGGGCCGGCAGGTCGCCGAGCGCGGCGCGCAGCGCCTCCCGGCGGGTCGCGTAGACGTCGCGGGCCCGGTCGACCGCCGCCGTGGCCTCCGGGTCCCGCCACAGCGCCACGACCAGGTGCTGCAGGACGGTGGAGACCCATCCCACCCCCAGCCGCATGCGTCCCTCGATCCGCGCCACGGTCACGTCGTCGCCGACGATCGCCGCGACGCGCAGGTCCGGCCCGTACGGCTTCGACAGCGACCGCACATACGCCCACGAGCCGGTCGCGCCGACCAGCGGATGCACCCGCTCATGCGCCAGCTCGGCCGCGTGGTCGTCCTCGAGGACCAGCAGCTGCCGGTGCGCGGTGAGCTGCCGCCGCAGCGCCGCGGCCCGCCGGGCGGTGATCACCGCGCCGGTCGGATTCTGCGCGCGGGAGGTCACGACCAGTCCGGCGACGCCGGCGCTCAGTGCCGCCCGCAGTCCCTCCTCGGTGGGCCCCTCGTCGTCGACCGGCACCGGCACCGGGGTGAGTCCGAGCGCCGCGACCAGGTCCAGAAGGTTGGCCCAGCCGGGGTCCTCAACCGCGACCTTGTCGCCCGGCCGCAGGTGCGCGACGAGGGCCCGCTCGAGCGAGTCGAGTGCCCCGCCGGCGACGGTGAGCCGTCCGGAGGGGATGCCGTCGGCCGCGAACCGTTCGCCGGCCAGCTCCAGCAGCTCGGGCAGCGGGCCACCGCCGGCGTAACCGACCGGTGGCATGCTCGCGGCGAGCCGGATCAGGTGCGGCGCGTAGTGCGGCAGCAGGTCGTGGTCGGGCCCGCCGCTGGCCAGGTCGAGGGCGCCCGCGGGCACGGCGAGGGCGTGCCGCGTGCGCCTGGCCACCGGCGGTCGCGGCCGCACCCGGGTGCCACCGCGGCCGGCGGTCTCGATCAGCCCGCGCTCGCGCAGCGTCCGATACGCGGCCGCGACGGTGGCCGGGCTGACGCCCAGGTCGACGGCGAGGGCCCGGACCGAGGGCAGGGCCGCGCCCGGGTCGAGGTCGCCGCAGCGGATGCCGCTCTCGACGCTGGCCGAAATCTGGGCTGCCGTGCCGCCCGTCGGCTGATACTGTACTGCCACAGTTGAGAGATTGTACTAGAACAAATGAGGTCGCGGTGGACACATATCTCAAGACGGCGCGGACGACCCCCAAACGGATGGGCGAGCGCGCGTCATATGACGCCGACCTGGTGCACGCCGTCCTCGACGAGGCCTATGTCTGCCACCTCGGGTTCGTCGTCGACGGCGAGCCACGTGTGCTGCCCACCCTCTTCGCCCGCGTCGACGACACGATCTACCTGCACGGCTCGACGGGGAGCCGGCCGCTGCTGGCGGCCCGCGACGGTGGCGTGCCGGTCTGCGTGACCGTGACGCTGCTCGACGGCCTGGTGCTCGCCCGCTCCCAGTTCCACCACAGCGCCAACTACCGCTCGGTCGTCGCGCATGGCACCGCCCGGCCGGTCACCGACCCCCAGGAGCGGGAGGCGGCGCTCGCCGCACTGGTCGACAAGGTCGTCCCCGGTCGGGCCGCGGACAGCCGCCCGGGCAACGCCAAGGAGCTTGCCCAGACGGCGGTGCTGGCGCTGCCGTTGCGTGAGGTGTCCGCCAAGATCCGCACGGGTGGCCCCAGCGACGACGAGCAGGACCTGCACCTGCCGCACTGGGCGGGTGTGGTACCGCTCACGCTCGTCACCGGTCCGGTCGAACCGGCACCCGGTGTGCTCGTGCCGGTCCCGGAGTATCTGCGACCCGCCGCGACCGGCTGGCAGGCCGCACCGACGCTGCGGGGCAGGCACCTGGTGATCGAGCCGCTCGACCACGCGCACACGGCGGGCCTGTTCGCCGCGCTCGACGACGCCGAGGTCTGGACGCATCTCACCGTGGCCCGGCCCGCCTCCGCGGCGCAGATGGCCGCGATCGTCGACGCCGCGATCAAGGACCCGACGCGGATGCCCTTCGTACAGCGGAATCCGGACAACGGAGAGATCCTCGGCAGCACCTCCTATTACGCGATCGACGAGGGCCGCCGGTCGATCGCGATCGGGCACACCATGCTCGGCCGGCCGCACTGGCGCACCGCGATCAACACCGAGTCGAAGCTGCTGCTGATGGCGCACGCGTTCGACACGCTCGGCGCGATGCGGGTCGAGTGGCACACCGACATCCGCAACGAGCGCTCGCAGCAGGCCATCGCCCGGCTCGGTGCCGAGCGTGAGGGTGTACTGCGCTCGCACCGGCAACGCCCCGACGGCAGCTGGCGCGACACGGTCTGCTTCGCGATGCTCGCCGATGAGTGGCCCGCGGCGCGGGAGCGGCTGACCTCGGCGCTGGAAGCGGGAGTCCGCTGATGCTCGGCGTGACCAACCCGTGGACCTACGTGCTCGGCACCGCCGCCATCGTGCTGCTGCCCGGCCCCAACTCGCTCTACGTGCTGTCCGTCGCCGCCCGCCGGGGCGTGCGCGACGGGTATCGGGGCGCGGCCGGCGTCTGGCTCGGCGACGCACTGCTCATGACGCTGTCGGCCGGTGGCGTGGCCTCGCTGCTGCACACGTATCCGTGGCTGTTCGTCCTGGTGAAGTACGCGGGAGCCGGCTACCTGGCCTACCTCGGCGTCCGGCTGGTGGTCGACACGGTGCGACGGCTGCGGGCACCGGACTCGGCGCCGCAGACCGAGGCGCCGGCGGACCGGCCCTTCCGGCGGGCGCTGGTGATCAGCCTGTTCAACCCGAAGGCGATCCTGTTCTTCGTGTCGTTCTTCATCCAGTTCGTCGACCCGGACTATGCGTATCCGGCGGTGAGCTTCCTCCTGCTCGGCATCGTCGCGGAGGTGCTCAGCGCCATCTACCTGACGGTGCTGATCTTCGCCGGCCGTTACCTCGCGGAGCAGTTCCGCTCGCGGCGCAAGCTGGCCGCCGGGCTGAGCACCACGGTCGGCGGGCTGTTCCTGGCGTTCAGCATCAAGCTGGCGACGGCAAGCCTGTCGTAGCGGCGTACACCTCGCACAACGCATGGAGGGTCCCCCACTGGTTCATGGGGGACCCTCTTCGCTGCCCGGCCAGGCAAGTCCTCAGTGCTCCACGATCAGGTCCGCCCGGCCCAGGTCGCGGAGCAGGTCGTTGACCACGCGGTCGTCGTCACCCTGGCGGCGGCGTTCGACGGGCGCGCGGCCCCCGGTCAGCAGTGCCAGCCGGGCGCCGCCGGGGCGGCCCGGGCCGTCGCCGTTGGTGCCGCGGTAGACGAAGTAGTGCACGGCGGCCCGTACGCGCGCCCGATCGACCGCGCTCGACCTGGCGGTGTCGGCGATCAGCTGGCGCAGCGCGGCGGCCATCCGCTCGGCGTGCCCGACGTCGACGGTGCTGCGGCCGGTCCGCAGGGCGGCGAGGTAGGCGTCGAGCTGGCGCAGCAGCACTTCCGACTCCTGGCGGATCGCCCGCTGGGCGATCGTGCGCTGTGCTGCCACCGGCTGCTCCTGTGATTGGGGATTGGCACACTTTAGCCAAACTCCCCCTTTCGTACAAATCGGACTAATCCTATCGGCGGAGTCAGCTCGTCGGGGAAAAGTGTCGTACCGCAGGGGCAGGATGGAGGCATGGATGAGCTGGGTCGGTTCGGGACGGCGACGCGGGAGTGGTTCGGTGCGGCGTTCGCGGCGCCAACCGCCGCGCAGGCCGGCGCCTGGCGTGCGATCAGCGCCGGCCGGCACGCCCTCGTGGTCGCGCCGACCGGCTCCGGCAAGACCCTGGCCGCGTTCCTCTGGTCGCTCGACCAGCTCGCCGCCCGCCCTGATGTGGAGGCCACGAAGCGCTGCCGGGTGCTCTATGTCAGCCCGCTGAAGGCCCTGGCGGTCGACGTCGAGCGCAACCTGCGGGCACCGCTGGCCGGCATCAGGCAGGCGGCCGCGCGGCTCGGGCTGGAGCAGCCCGACATCAGGGTCGGCATGCGCACCGGCGACACCCCGGCCGACGAGCGGCGGGCGTTCACCAAGACCCCGCCCGACATCCTGATCACCACGCCGGAGTCGCTCTATCTGCTGCTCACCTCGCAGGCCAGGGAGTCGCTGCGCAGCGTCGAGACGGTGATCGTCGACGAGGTGCACGCGGTCTGCGCGACCAAGCGCGGCGCGCACCTGGCGCTGTCCCTGGAGCGGCTCGACGCCCTGCTGGAGCGGCCGGCCCAGCGGATCGGGCTGTCCGCGACCGTCCGCCCGATCGACGAGACCGCCAGGTTCCTCGGCGGCGCCGCGCCCGTCGAGGTCGTCCAGCCGCCCAGCGCCAAGACCATCGAGGTCGAGGTGCAGGTGCCGGTCGAGGACATGACGGCGCTCGGCGAGACCGACCCCACGCAGGACGACGACGGGGCACCCCGGACGGCATCCATCTGGCCCGCCGTGGAGGAGCGGGTGCTCGACCTGATCGAGGGTCACCGCTCCACGATCGTGTTCACCAACTCGCGGCGCGGCGCCGAGCGGCTCTGCGCGAGGATCAACGAGCTGTCCGCGGCCCGGGCCGGCATCCCCACGCCCACCGCGCCACGCACCCCCGCCGAGATGATGGCGCAGGCCGGCACCGCCAACGGCGCGGCGCCCGTCGTGGCCCGCGCCCACCACGGCAGCGTCTCCCGCGAGGAGCGCAAACACATCGAGGAGGCGCTCAAGTCGGGCCAGCTGCCGGCCGTCGTCGCCACCTCCAGCCTGGAGCTGGGCATCGACATGGGCTCCGTCGACCTCGTCGTGCAGATCGAGGCGCCGCCGAGCGTCGCCGCCGGCCTGCAGCGGGTCGGCCGCGCCGGGCACCAGGTCGGCGCCGTCTCCCGCGGCGTGGTGTTCCCGAAGCACCGCGGCGACCTCGTGTCGTGCGCCGTCGTCGCCGAGCGGATGGTCCAGGGCGGCATCGAGGAGCTGCGCTATCCGCGCAACCCGCTCGACGTCCTCGCCCAGCAGATCATCGCGATGGTCGCGATGGAGCCGTGGCACGTCGACGAGCTCGCGGCGCTGGTGCGCCGCACCGCGGTCTTCGCCGACCTGCCCGAGTCGGCGCTGTTCGCGGTGCTCGACATGCTCGCCGGGCGCTATCCGTCGACCGCGTTCGCCGAGCTGCGGCCCCGCGTCGTGTGGGACCGCACCGACGGGATGCTCACCGCCCGCCCCGGCGCGCAGCGCCTCGCCGTCACCAGCGGCGGCACCATCCCCGACCGCGGTCTCTTCGGCGTGTTCCTGGCCGGCGCCGAGAAGGCCGCCCGCGTCGGCGAACTCGACGAGGAGATGGTCTATGAGTCACGCGTCGGCGACGTGTTCCTGCTCGGCTCCACCTCGTGGCGCATCGAGGACATCACCCCCGACCGGGTCCTGGTCTCCCCCGCCCCGGGCGCCGCCGCGAAGATGCCGTTCTGGAAGGGCGACTCCCCCGGCCGCCCGGTCGAGCTGGGCCGTGCGATCGGCGCCCGCCTGCGCGGCTTCGTGAAGTCCGGCGACGAGGTCGCCCGCACGCAGCTGCGCGACGGCGGGCTCGACGAGTGGGCCGCCGACAACCTCCTGGCCTACCTGCGCGAGCAGCGCGAGGCGACCCGCCACCTCCCCGACGACCGCACCGTGCTGGTCGAGCGGTTCCGCGACGAGCTGGGCGATTGGCGGATGACCGTCCACTGTGTCCTCGGCGCCCGGGTCAACGCGCCGTGGGCCCTCGCGATCGCCCGCCGGCTCAACGAGCGCTACGGCGTGGACGCCCAGGTCATGCCCAGCGACGACGGCATCGTCGTGCGCCTGCCCGACATCGCCGACGACCCGCCCGGCGCGGACCTCGTCGCGTTCGACCCCGACGAGATCGCCGGGATCGTCGAGGAGACCGTCGGCACGTCGGCGATGTTCGCCGCCCGCTTCCGCGAGTGCGCCGCCCGCGCCCTGCTGCTGCCCCGCCGCGACCCGCGCCGCCGCCAGCCGCTGTGGCAGCAACGGCAGCGCTCCGCCCAGCTGCTCGACGTCGCCCGGGACTACGCCGACTTCCCGATCACGCTCGAGGCCGCCCGCGAGTGCCTGCAGGACGTGTTCGACGTCGCCGGTCTCGTCGGCGTGATGCGCGACATCGCCGGCCGCAAGCTCCGCCTCGTCGAGGTCGAGACGCCGCGGCCGTCACCGTTCGCACGGTCGCTGCTGTTCGGCTACGTCGGCGCGTTCCTGTATGAGGGCGACTCCCCGCTCGCCGAGCGCCGGGCCGCCGCCCTCGCGCTCGACCCGACGCTGCTCGCCGAGCTCCTCGGCCGGGTCGAGCTGCGCGAGTTGCTCGACCCCGAGGTCGTCACCGAGACCGAGCGGACCCTGCAGTGGCTCGGCGACCAGCGCACCCCACGCGACGCCGAAGACGTCGCCGAGATGCTCCGCGTCCTGGGCGACCTGTCCGACGCCGAGCTCACCGCCCGCGGCGCCGACCCCGCCTGGGCCGTCGAGCTCGCCGCTCAGCGCCGTGCCATCCAGGTCCGCGTCGCCGGCGAGCCCCGCTGGATCGCGGTCGAGGACGCCGCCCGCTTCCGCGACGCCCTCGGCGTGGCCCTGCCCGTCGGCCTGCCCACCGCATATCTCGAGCCGGTCGCAGACCCGCTCGGCGACCTCGTCACCCGCTATGGCCGCACGCACGCCCCGTTCAGCGCGACGACCAGCGCGGCCCGCTTCGGCCTCGGGGTCTTCGTCCTCGAGCAGGCCCTGCGCCGGCTGCCGTCGATGGTGTCCGGCGAGTTCACCCCCGGCGGCGCCGGCACCGAGTGGTGCGACACGGAGATCCTGCGGCTGCTGCGCCGCCGGTCCCTGGCCGCGCTGCGCCGCGAGATCGAGCCCGTGCCGCCCCGCGCCCTGGCCAGGTTCCTGCCCCAGTGGCATCAGATCGGCTCGTCCCGGGCCAGGGGCATCGACGCCGTCGCCGCGGCAATCGAGCAGCTGCAGGGCATCCCGATGCCGGCCTCCGCGCTGGAGCGGCTGATCCTGCCCGCCCGCGTCGCCGACTACACCCCCGCCTATCTCGACGAGCTGTGCGCCTCGGGCGACCTGCTCTGGTCCGGCGGCGGCGCCATCGGCGAGCATGACGGCTGGATCAGCCTCGCCTTCGCCGACACCGCCCCGCTGCTCCTGCCCGCCCCGGCCGACGTCGGCGGCCCCGTCCACGCCGCGATCCTCACCGCGCTCGCCGGCGGGCAGGCCTTGTTCCTGCGCACGTTGGCGGAGCGCGTCAACGACATCCTCGCCTCGACCCCGCCGCCTCCACCCGCCGAGCAGCTGACGCCGGGCGCTCCGGTCCTCGGGCAGCCGGCCGGCGACACCGCCGCGTCCAGGACCACCCGCGGGCGTCGGACCCTCGACCGTCCCGCCCGCGCCGAGGCAGCTGGCCCGCCGAGCGGCGCAGCCTCGGGCGGGTCAGACCCTGCCGGCGCGGGCGTGGCCGGGGCGGGGAGCGATGTCACGGCGACTGCGGCGGGACGGGTGGAGGCGGGCGAGGTCGTGCCGCCACCCATGCCGCTGGCCAGGCTGCGCAGGGCGAAGGCGGCACCGGGCGAGGGCTCGATCAGTGGCACGCTGCGAGGGGTCGAGGCGTCGCTGCACGCCGGTGTGCCCGGTTCGCCGCTGGCGGGGCCGGTCTTCGTGAGCGAGGCGGAGCTCCTCGACGCGGTGTGGGACCTGGTGTGGGCGGGGCTGCTGTCCAACGACACGCTCGGTCCGCTGCGGGCGAAGCTCGGCGGTGGCGGGGCACACCGGGCCAAGCCGGCGGCGCCGCGGTCGCGGTATCGGCGGGCCGGGGTCGCCGCGGCGCGGGCGTCGCTCGCGGTGGGCCGGACCGGGCCGCCGACCGGGGCGGGGCGCTGGCATCGGCTGCCCGACCGGGACCTCGACCCGACCCGCCGGGCGACGGCCAACGCCGAACTGCTCCTCGACCGGCACGGGGTCGTCACGCGCGGGGCGGTGATGGCCGAGGACCTGCCGGGGGCGTTCGCAGGCGTGTATCCGGTGCTCGCCGCGATGGAGGAGCGAGGTGCCGCCCGGCGGGGGTATTTCGTCGAGGGGTTGGGCGCGGCGCAGTTCGCGTTGCCGGGTGCGGTCGACCGGCTCAGGGGCGGCACCGACACCAGGGACGCACTCGTGCTTGCCGCCACCGATCCCGCCAATCCGTATGGTGCGGCGCTGCCCTGGCCTGAACGCGTGGTCGACGCCGGCGACGGCGAGCGTTCCGGGCACCGGCCCGGACGCAAGGCAGGTGCGCTCGTCGTCACGGTCGGTGGCGACCTCGTCATCTACGTGGAGCGCGGCGGGCGGACGCTGTTGTCGTATGTCGAGGACACCGACCTGCTCGCGCTCGCCGCGAAGGCGCTCGCGGACGCGGTCCACGGCGGTGCGCTCGGTGCGATGTCGGTCGAGCGCGCCGACGGCGAGTCCATCCACACGTCGGCGCTCGGCGAGGCGTTGTCGGCGGCAGGGTTCAGGACCACACCGAAGGGGCTCCGCCTGCGGGGCTGAGGCACGGCAACGATCACGAGGACAGCGGAGGGAGGCGGCACGGTGACCCGGTCGACAGGCGAGGGACAGGTGTCGTTGTTTGAATACGCCGGCGGCGCACCGGCGTTCCAGGCGTTGGCGGCGGCGCTGCACGAGCGGTGCCTCGCGGACCCGGTGCTCAATCATCCGTTCTCGCATCCGGGCCAGCATCCTGAGCACGTCCAGCGGCTCGGAACGTATCTGGCCGAGGTGTTCGGGGGTCCGCCGGAGTATTCGCAGACGTGCGGCACGCACTTCGGGATGCTCGACCTGCACGCGCGGCAGGGCGCCGACGACGACCTCGGGGAGCGGTTCGTGCGCTGCTTCGTGCTCGCCTGCGACGACGCCGGGCTGCCCGCCGACCCGGCGTTCCGGGGTGCGCTGCGCGACTACATGACCTGGGCGGCGGGCGACGTCATGCAGTACTCACCGCTGGGTTCCCAGGTGCCGGCCGACGTCCGGATGCCGCACTGGACATGGGAAGGACCCCACTAGGACAGCGGTCACCCGGCGGATGGGGGCTCGGCGAGGTGTTCGAGCTGGATGATCGCGTCGCCGTCGTGGAGGCGGGCGGAGCGGCCGGTCGGGGTGTAGCCGGCGGCGGCGTAGAGGCGCTGGGCGCGGCTGTTGGACTCGCGGGTCCACAGCGTCGTGCGGGTCCAGCCGAGGGCGTGGACCGCGCGGAGGAGATGCCGGCCGTAGCCGTTCGACCAGTGGGAGGGATGCACGAACACCATCGACACATGCCCGTAGCCGGGGATGAGCTCGCCGGCGCCGTCATCCGCGCGGCCCGGCTCGACCAAGGCCATGCCGACCACGACCCTGCCCTCACCGACCACGGCCTCGGAGCCACCAGCCACCACGCCGGGCACGGCGGCTGACGGCACGCCGGGCACGCCGCCTGACGGAACAGGCACCCCAGCCGACGTGGCAGGCAGACCGGCGGGCACAGCAACCGGCACGCCAGGCGCACCTGCCGACGTGGCGGGTCGACTGGCGGGCACAGCAACCGGCGCGCCGGGCACACCAGCCGATGTGACGCGCACACCAGCCACCGCGCTGGGCACGTCAGCCGACGTGACGGGCACAGCAGCCACCGCGTCGGGCGCAGCAGCCGACGTGGCGGGCGCACGGGCGGGTGTGGCTGGCAGGGTGGCTACCAGGACGGTGGCGTCGGGGTCGGTGAGTTTCTCGCGGATGCGGGCCAGGCGCGGCGGGGTCGGGGGTAGGCCGCGGGCTGTGTTCGCCGCTTGCCAGACCTCGACGGCGGCGGGCAGGTCGCGAGGTAGCGCGGCGCGCACGTCGATCATCGTCACCATTGAAGCACCTGGCGGGTCATCGGGGTCAACCGCTGGCAGAGAGCGGGGTGGGGCCAGGTGACGTCGCGGAGTTCGTCGTCGTAGGACTGCCAGTAGTGGCCGCTGCCGTCGTGGTCGAAGTAGGCGTGCGACTCGTAGGCGGAATGGTGCAGCGGATCCTGGATCCAGGCGCGCGGGTGCATGAGGCCCCAGGACGGTGGGCCCATTGGGACGTAGCCGCTGACGAGCAGGGCGCGGCGGTCGCCGGTGGCGCGGATCGCGTCGACGGACTGCTGGGCGGCGCGTTCCCAGAGCAGGGCGCCGGCGCGGCCGTCGGCGGCGAGGCGGGTCGGTTCGTTGAGCAGACCGAGGCCGATGACGGCGGGGTTGTCGGCGACGACAGCCATCCGGCGCCAGAAGTCGGCGAGCGCGGTCGTCGGCAGGCCGGGGCCGCCGAGGCGCAGCAGGGTCTGCTGGTGCGGGCCGCCGCCGAGGGCGAACTCGCCGTACCCGTGCAGGTCCAGCACGACGAGCAGGTCGGCGGCGCGGGCGTGGTCGAGGGCGGCACGGACCCGGGCGACCTCGGCGGTGGAGAGCGGGCCGAACGGGGTCGGCTGGAGGCGTTCCCAGTTGACCGCGAGGCGGACGAGGCGCACGCCCCGCCCGGCGAGGAACTCGTAGCTCTCCGGGGTTTCGTACGTGTAGTCGTGGCCGTACCGGCCGGGGTTGGCGCTGCCGAAGCCGCCGTTGACCTCGGATGTGGCGAAGGAGCCGGCGGCGAGGTTGACGCCGCGCAGGTAGCCGGCGGCGCTGCCGTGGCGCTCGACGACCTTGGCCTGCGGGCCGGCGACGTCGACGTCCATGCCGTGCGCGACCGGGCGGTAGACGGCCATCGGGTAGTTGGCGGGCCAGGTGCCGGCGGCCCACGCCGTGACGGGCAGGCCGATCGTGTCGGCGGCGGAGTACCAGGCCTCGGCGACCCCGGTCCACTGTTGCGCGTCGCGGTCGGCGGGCCAGCCGATCTCGCCGATGAAGCCGCTCGCGTCGTTGCGGCGCAGCCACGCCGAGAAGTTGGCGAGCCCGGCGACGGCCCTGGCCTGCACGATGTCGGTCGTGCAGAACGTCTGCAGCGCTTTTGGCCAGGTCACTGGCACGACCAGCGCCGCCACGAGCAGCAGCAGCACCAACGCCAGCGCCGAAGCTTTGCGCACCACGGCACGCCACTGCCCGACGGCAGGCGGGTCATGCCTGCACCCGCGCTGCGCTTCGGCGCCGACCGGCCCGCCGATGACTGCTCCGGACCAGTCATCGCCCGGACCGGCCCGCCGGTGACCAGCCCGTCGGCGACCCGCCCACAGCGGAGGACCAAGGACGCCAGCGGAAGACCGAGGATGCCGACAGAGGGCCGCGGAGATGCCGGCAGAGGGTCAGAGGCGCCGCCAGAGGACCAGATACGCCGGCAGAGGACCAGATACGCCGGCAGAGGGTCAGAGACACCAGCGGAGGGTCAGAGACGCCAGCAGAGGACCAGAGACGCCGGCGGAGGGTCAGGCCTTCTTGGCGACGCCTCCGTAGACGGAGACCTGGGTGTCGGTGACGTCGGGTGACACCTGCGCGTCCGGCCGCCACTTCGTGACCAGGGGCAGGCCGGGCTCGACGAGCTCCAGGCCGGTGAAGAACCGGGCGATGTCGGCGTGCGGGCGGACCTGCATCGTCACGCCCTGCCGGGCGTAGATCGCGGCGACGTGCTCCCAGGCGACCGGGTCGAAGTCGCCGGTCAGGTGCGACAGTGCCAGGTAGCTGCCGGCGGGCAGGGCGTCGACGAGCTCCTGGACGATCGCATACGGCTCGTCGGCGTCCCCCACGAAGTGCAGGATCGCGATCAGCAGCAGCGCCACCGGCTGGTCGAAGTCGATGACCTCGCGCAGCTGCGGCGAGTCGAGGATGCGCCGGACGTCGCGCAGGTCGGCGTCGATGTATTCGGTGCGGCCCTCGGGCTTGCTGGTGAGCAGGGCGCGGGCGTGGGCGAGGACGATCGGGTCGTTGTCGACGTAGACGATCCGGGCCTCAGGATTGATGGCCTGGGCGACCTCGTGCACGTTGGGTGACGTCGGGATGCCGGTGCCGATGTCGAGGAACTGCCGGATGCCCACCTCGCCGGCCAGATACTCCACGGTGCGGCGGAGGAAGGCCCGGTTCTCCCGAGGGGGGATGCGGCTGTTGGGGTTCGCGCGCAGGCCGGCCTCGGCCGCGCCCCGGTCGGCGGGGAAGTTGTCCTTGCCGCCCAACAGGAAGTCATAGACCCGGGCAGGGTGCGGACGGTCCGTCTGCAGGTCGACCGGCTCGTGGGTCTCGTCGGGCTTGGGCTTCATCCAGTCGGCGCCTGACATGTCCACTCTCCGCCACGTGTGATCCGCTTGGGCATTCCCGCCCGGCTCGGATCATATGCCGGAACATCACCCTCCGTCACTCACGAACACTGTAAGCACATCAATGAACACGGATCGTCACGTGGTCGCCGGCACGGGTGTCCAGGAGGGTCGCGGCGCTGCCGCCGTTGACGGCGACGGCGAGGTACCCGGCGGAGTCGGTGAACACCACGAGGCCGCCGGGCGCGGCGTCGCCGAACGTGCCGCCGATCGTCGCGGGACGGCCGTTGACCGTCACGGTGCCGCCCAATAAGAGCGGCGTGCCACCCGACAAGAGCGGCGTGCCACCAGGCAAGAGCGGCGCGCCACCAGGCAAGAGCGGCGCGCCACCAGGCAAGGGCAGCGTGCCGGCCGGGGCGGCGAGCTGCAGGTTGCCGAAGCGGTCGACGGTGAGCACCTCCGCCGTCACACCGTCCGGCGTCCGCTCCAGGTGCGGTGGCGGAAGTCGTACCAAGGCCGCGGTTGCACTTCCCGCGGACGCCAGGTCGGCGCCTTGGGCGAGGCGGGCGGCCACCGGGGCGAAGATGTCGCGGCCATGGAACGTGCGCGACACGTCCGGCGCGAACCAGGCTCCGTCGGTGAGGTGCACGGCGCGACGGATGCCGCCGAGGGCCTCCGCCGCCGGGATCAGCAGGCCGTTGTCGGGGCCGACGAGAAACCCGCCGTCGGCCGCCTCGATCGCGATCGGCCGGCGGGCGGTGCCGACACCCGGGTCGACGACGGCGAGGTGCACGCCGCGCGGCAGCGACGGGACGGTCTGCGCCAGCACGTACGCGCCGCGGGTGACGTCGCCGGGCGGCACGAGATGGGTCACGTCGATCACCCGCGCCTCGGGGGCCAGGCGGGCGATCACGCCGTGGCAGGCGGCGACGAACCCGTCCTCGAGCCCGTAGTCGGTGGTGAAGGAGATCCAGCGCTGGTCCACCGGGATAGTGTCGGCCCATGCGGCTAGCAGTCTTCATCGAACCCCAGCTTGGCGCCACATACGAGGACCAGCTCGCCTTCGCGCAGCGGGCCGAGCGGCTCGGCTTCGAGGGTTTCTTCCGCTCCGACCACTACGTGGCGGCGGCCGGCGGGCCGCCCGGGCCGACCGACTCGTGGGTGACGCTCGGCGCGCTCGCGCGGGAGACGTCCACGATCCGGCTCGGCACGCTGGTGTCGTCGGCGACGTTCCGGTATCCGGGGCCGCTCGCGGTCGCGGTCGCGCAGGTCGACGCGATGAGCGGCGGCCGGGTCGAGCTCGGGCTGGGCACCGGCTGGTTCGAGCGGGAGCACTCGGCGTACGGGATCCCGTTCCCGCCGGTCGCCGAGCGGTTCGGCCGGCTCGAGGAGCAGCTGGAGATCCTGACCGGGCTGTGGTCGACGCCGCTGGGTGCCACGTTCAGTTTTGAAGGGCGCTATTACGACCTGGTCGACTCGCCGGCGCTGCCGAAGCCGGTGCAGCAGCCCGGGCCGCCGATCATCATCGGTGGCAAGGGGCTCAAGCGGACGCCCCGGCTGGCGGCGCGGTACGCCGACGAGTTCAACGTGCCGTTCTCCTCCCTCGCCGACACCACCACGTCCTATGACCGCGTCGTCGCCGCGATCGAGACCGAGGGGCGCGACGGGCGGGCGCCGATCGTGTTCTCGTTCGCGCAGACGATCGTGTGCGGCGCGAACGACGCCGAGGTCCGGCGGCGGGCGGAGTCGGTGGGACTCGACCCGAACGGGCCGCCGGCATCCGGTGGGCAGCTGTACGGCACCCCGGCGCGAGTGGCGGAACAACTGGCCGACTTCGTGAAGGCCGGCGCGTCGCGGGCGTTCCTGCAGGTGCTCGACTTCCGGGACCTGGAACACCTGGAGCTGATCGCCGCGGAGGTAGCGCCGCTGCTGCCATGAAAGCGGCCGCCCCGTCGTTGTCTTCAGGCAGCCGCCGGCGGGGCAAGATGGGGTGGTGCCCGAAGGCGACACCGTCTGGAACACCGCCCGTGTGCTCGCCGACGCGATCGAAGGCCAGGTCCTCACGCGCAGCGACTTCCGCGTGCCCAAGCTGGCGACCGTGGACCTGTCCGGCTGGCTGGTGGCGCAATCCGCCAGCTACGGCAAGCACCTGCTGCTGCGCCTGACCCGGGAGCCGGACCGCGCGATGACGCTCCACTCACATCTGCGGATGGACGGGGCGTGGCGCACGTACAAGCCGGGCGAGCGGTGGACCGGCCGGCCCGCGCACCTGATCCGGGTCGCGCTGCACGCCCCGGCGTCCGTCGCGGTCGGCTTCCACCTGCACGAGCTGGCGATCGTGCCGACCGCCGAGGAGCACCGGCTGATCGGGCATCTCGGGCCGGACCTGATGGGCGACGGCTGGGACCCGGCCGAGGCGGTCACGCGGCTCGCCGCCCGGCCCGACCGGCCCATCGCCGATGCCCTGCTCGACCAGCGCAACCTCGCCGGGATCGGCAACCTGTACAAGGCCGAGGTCCTGTTCCTGCGCGGGGTCAACCCGTGGACCGAGGCCGGCGCGGTGCCGGACCTGCCGGCGATGGTGGACCTCGCGCACCGGCTGCTCAACTCCAACCGGGGCCGCTGGACGCAGACGACGACCGGGTCGCTGCGCCGCGGCGAGACGAACTGGGTGTTCGAGCGGGCGGGCAGGCAATGCCGCCGGTGCGGGACCACGATCGAACGCTGGACCGGCGGTGATCATGACCGGATCACCTACTGGTGCCCGCACTGCCAGCCGGTTGTCCCTGCGCCACCTGGCCCATAGCCCGTCCAAGCCGGCCCGGCCGCCGGGGTCACCTACGGCGAGACGCGCAGGTCACGGAACCGGCCTGCCGGCAGCCGCACACGTCGCAGGTGGACTGGTCACCGGTCGCCGCACCCGCGCTCTGGGAGCCGGTTGTCGTGAGGTTTACGCCCGCGCACTGATCATTGCGGGCACGCGGTAGGGTCTTGGGCGTGACGCTGGGTGTGGTGTTGTACCGGTGGATCACCGGCTGACCCGGCGGGGCCTCTTCCTCGGCTCGGCGGCGGCGCTCCTGGCATCCGCGCTCGGCGGCTGCGACGGGACCCCGCTCGCCGCCCCGACCGACGCCCCGACGATGCGACCGCCGGACGGCACGCCGCTCGCCGTCTGGGAGCTGACCGGCGGGCTCGTCGGCACGGCGATGCTTGCCCTGCGCGCGCCCCGCCTCGTGGTCTTCGGTGACGGCGACGCGATCGCCGACGCTGCGTACCGGTCCCGCCTGGACCCCGACCAGTTGCAGAGCCTCTCCGCCGGGCTTCTCGCCGACCTGCGCTCCAGCGACGCGCAGAAGCAGCGCACCGCCGCCTCGCCGATCGCCGACGCGCCGGTGACGAAGGTGACCGTGTGGTCGCCGACGGGGGTGCTCGCGTTCACCGCCGAGGGGCTCGACGAGCTCAAGTCCGAGCACGTCTACGCCGACGTGCTCTACGACGCCCGGGACCGCCTCGCCGCGGTGCACAAGACGGTGTCGGCGACCGCCCAGCCGTATCTGGCGGACCGGGTCCGGCTGGTCGCGATGCCGGTCGACGGCGAGCCGGCCACCGTGAACCCGTGGCCGCAGGACGTCACGCTGCCGGCGCCGGACCGGGGCGGGCTGCGGAAGGCGGACCTGTCCGGTGACGCCGCCCGGGCCGTGGTGCGGACCCTGACCCGCGACCTGGATCAGCGCGGTGCGTGGCCCGCGTACAAGACCACCGGCGGCGACGTCGTCCGGGCAAGCTGGCGCTACCTACTGCCGAACGAATAGCGGGGCAAAACGTCAGGCAGGGCTGGGGCGCGGGGTCGTGGTCCGCAGGTCCGACAGCGCCTCGGCGACGCCCTTCAGGAACGCGGTGGCGTCGGCGAGGTTGCCGATCGTGGCGCTGTCCTCGGCGACACAACCGGCCGCCGCGGTGACGAACTGCTCATAGGCCGCCACGCCCTGCTCGAGCTGCGCGGCGAGGACGGCGTGCGCGGGCCGCAGCGACTCGCCGGCCGTGCCGAGCCCCATCGCCCGCTCGACCGAGGCGGTGCGCTGCGCGAGGTCGCGCAGGGACTGCTCGGCCACGGTGGCGTCGAGCACGGCGGCCTCCGCGTGCGGGCCGAGCCGGCCGACCAGGCCGCTGAGCATGGTCGAGGCCCGGTCGAGGCGCCGCCACGGCTCGGCGACGGTGAGGCCGCGCAGCTTGAACGAGTCGCGCTGCCGGCCGAACTCGGCGATCGCGGTGCGCCCCGCGGGCATGCGGGCGACGATGCCGACGAGCTTCTCCTTGGCCTGGGCGCCCAGGACGGCCGGGTCGGGCTCGGGCGGGACGGGCAGTGCCCGGAAGGCCCGCAGGTCGACCCACCGCCAGATCGCGATGGCGATGGAGCCGCCGGCGCCCGCCGCCCAGAACGCGTCGGGCAGCCCGAGGCCGCTGTACGGCACGAGCACGGCCGTGGCGCCGGTCAGCAGGCCGGCCCGCACGGACCAGCCGCGGGCGGAGCGGTGCAGCCGCCGCAGTCGCTTCAGATGCTTCGTCCGCTCCGACGCCATGACCTGCTCTCCCCCTGAAGTGAAACGTCAGCTCGCGCTGGCCGCGTCTCCCGCTTGCTTGTCCTTGTTCAGCAGCCCGGCCCGGATCTCGTCGAGGCGGGCCACGCTCGCGTCCTTGGGCCCGGTCGAGGCCGCCGCCGACGTCGCGGCGGGCGTTCCCGGCGCGGCGGCGAGCTGCTCGCCGGCCATGCTCGCGCGGATCTGGTCGAGGCGGGAGCTGCCGGCCATGTCGAGGGTAGTGCGCTGGACCTCCAGCATCCGGCCCTCGACGGAGTTGGACGCGAGCTCGGCGCGGCCCATCGCGTTGGCGTAGCGGCGCTCGATCTTCTCGCGGACCTCGTCCAGCGACGGCGTGTTGCCGGGGGCGGCGAGGCCGCTCATCGACTCCAGGGATTTGGCGACGGTCTCCTGCATCTTGGCCTGCTCGAGCTGGCTGAGCAGCTTGGTGCGCTCGGCGAGGCGCTGCTGCAGCAGCATCGCGTTGTTCTCGACCGCCCTGCGCGCCTGCGCGGCGGCGTTGAGGGACTGGTCGTGCAGCGTCTTCATGTCTTCCATGCCCTGCTCGGCCGCGACCAGCTGGGTGGCGAAGATCTGTGCGGTCTGCTCGTATTCGGCGGCCTTCGCCTCGTTGCCCTCGGCGCGGGACTTGTCGGCGAGCAGGAGCGCCTGCCGGGCGGAGCCCTGCAGCTTCTCGACCTCGCCCATCTGCCGCGACAGCCGCATCTCGAGCTGCCGCTGGTTGCCGATCACGGCCGCGGCCTGCTGCACCAGGGCCTGGTGCTGACGCTGCGCGTCCTCGATCGCCTGCTGGATCTGCACCTTGGGATCGGCGTGCTCGTCGATCTTGGCGCCGAAGAGCGCCATCAGGTACTTCCAGCCCTTAACGGCGGGATTCGCCATCTCGCGGTCCTCTCTGCGCCAGCACTACGTACGTGCGGCTTCCATCGTGTCAGGCGAGCGCTAGAGCGTCACGCCCAGCGTGTGTGCAAACGGTAGAAGAAACCGGCCAAACCGGGATAAACCTCGCGCGACTCAGGGTGATCTCAGGGATGCGCACTACTGCACCTGCCCGCCCGCGAGCGTCGAACGCGACAGCCGCTCCGCCTCGGCCAGTCCGTCGCGCATGCCCTCGAGGTCGCTGGTGAGTTCGGCCACCTTGGCCGCCGTCAATGAGACGCCGCCGTCGGAGGTGGCGTGCAGCGCGAGCAGCTCCGCCGTCCGCGCGACGAGCCCCTCCAGGCCGAGCACCGCCGCCTGCATCCGGGCCAGCAGCATCTCGCGGGCGTCGTGCAGCCGCCGGGCGACGTCGAGCTGGTCGGTCACGGCGCGCAGGGCCCGCTCCCGCTCCGCCCGCAGCGGTCCCGGCGGCAGGCCGTGCAGCCCGCGCTGGAGCTGGACCCGGTCCTGCTGGAGCCGGCCGATGTTGATGCCCGTCGAGGTCTGCTCGATCAGCGTGACCTGGCCGGCGAACCGCGCCAGGTCCCCGAGCACCTCGCCGGCCTGGTCGTCGACCCCGGCGAGCTGTGCCCGCACGACGGCATCGACGGGCTGGCGGTGCAGGGCACGCACGGCCGCCTCGGCCCGCCGCAGCCACCGGTCCGCGTCGCCACCCCGGGCCGGTGCCGGGAGGTCGGTTGCCGGGCGTGCGGGGGTGCGATCACTCAATGCGCCGAGCCCGACCCGGATGCTGTACACGGTGCCGGCGACGGCCAGCCCGACCGGCACCCCGACGAGCAGGCCGGCTGGAGCGAGGGCGGCGGCGACCGCGGCGCCCAGGCCGCCGAGCAGGCCGGCGGCGACCAGCCCCCATGGCTCGGTCAGCTGCTCCCTCACACCCACACCGCCAGTCTGCCTTCTCCCGGACGGGATCAGAAGTTGCTGAGGACGTTGACGAGCACCTTGTCGATCGTGGTCGGGTCGCTCGCGTCATACGCCGCGGCCCGCGACGCCGCCGAGATCTTCTGCAGCACGCCGAGGTCGGCCTGGCCGCCGTACGCGATGGTGAACACGCGCACCGGGATCTCCTTCTCGGCGGTGTCGATGTCCCGCACCAGCGCGTCGAGGTTGTTGTCCTTCGCGTACTCGTTCTTGCCGTCGGTCAGCACCACCACGGCGTTGATCCTGGACGGGTCCGCCGAGTCCGCGAGCTTCTGTTGTGCCGCGCGGGTGGTGGCGTACAGGGCGGTCCCGCCGTCGGCACTCAACCCCTTGATGACCTGCTCGATCCTGGCCCGGTTCGCCGACAGCGCGCCGAGTTCCACCTGCGACGTGTACGGCGTGGCCGACCCGTTGATCTCGGTCGAGAACGTCCACAGCCCGACCTCGTCGTCCGGCGCGAACAGCGACAACGACTGCAGCGCCGCGGCCTTCGCCAGGTCCAGCCGGGACCGGCCGTTGCCGGCGCTGTTGACCATCGAGCCGGACACGTCCAGCACCAGCAGCACCCTGGCCCGCTTGCGCTGCGAGTCCCAGGTCGTGAGCGCCTTGTCCAGCACGTTCGGCGCGGGCGGGTCGATCACGGTGAACGCCGCGTCCGGCAGCAGCCCGTTGGCCTTCGTCAGCCCGGCGCCGACCTTGCCCTCGTACGTGCGGAACGCCGCGTCCGTGAACTGCTGCTGCCGCGCCGGCTCCTGCACGTATTTGAGGAAGTCGGCGGCGGCGGCCTTCTGCTCGTCGCTGGCGTTGCTCAGCACGACGTACGGGTGGTCCGACAGCAGCGTGCCCTCTTTCGGGTACACCGCGACCAGCGGCACCCGCGGCTTCGGCCCCTTGCCCACCAGGGCCGGGTCACCGGTCGGGTTGCCCTGGTTGTAGTCGTAGACGGACTTCTCCTCGATCGCGACCGCGCTGATGTAGTTGAGCCCGCGCCCGGCCTGGTCGGCGGCGGCGAGGTTCGACAGGAACGTCAGCGAGATGTCGCCGTAGTGCACCACGCCGGACTCGACCGACCGCACGTACTGCAGCACCTTCGGGTCGGCGAGGTCCTTCTCGGTCAGGTCCGTCGAGCGGCCGGTCGCCGCGAAGTACGCGCCGACGGTGGCGTTCAACCCGGAGGTCGAGAAGTGCGGGTTGGTCTTGCCGAGCTTGAACTTGCCCCACTCCGGGTGGCCCTTGGAGCCCCACCCCTGCGGGTCGCTGGTCAGCCCCAGCACGTCCGACCAGCCGATCGGCTTGTCCGGCCAGCCGAGCGCCTCGGCCATGGGCTTCGGCATGGCGAGGACGAGCGGCGACTGCGCCACCGTCGGGATCTTTCCCTCTGGTACGAGGTTGCCTTTGTCCGTGCTGGACAGCCGCTGCTGCAGCAGCGCGACCCACGACGACGACGCGGGTGTCCACACCTGCGGCACCGGGCCGTCCTTGCCGGCGTCCCACCCGGCGGCGAGCGCGTCGAGGGCCGCCCCGGACGCCTTCGACCGCACCGCCGGGTCGGCGCACTTGCCGTCGAAGCGCCGGTCGGCCCTGATGTACTCGTCGGCGAGCTGGCTGAGCAGCGCGGCCTTCTCGCTGGACGCGCTGATCGCGAGGGGGATGCACCCTTCACGCCGCGGCGCCGGCCCGTCCTTGGCGCCGGTGCCGCTGTCGCCGTCACGGTTGACGAGCACCAGGTAGACACCGCAGATCGCGAGCAGGCCCACCACGATCGCGATGACGATCGGCAGGGGGTTGCGCCGCCGGGCCGGGAAGGTCACGGGTCGCCTCCACGAGGTTGATCACGCCAGCTGGCGTGGACCTAGTGTGGCAGGCGCGTTCTACGGGCCTCGTGTCGCATTTGTGCCTGTTTGCGAACACCAGCGTGCCGCCCGCCCGTACCCCGGACGAGCGGGAACCGCCAGGGTCAGGCGGCGTAGACGACTTCCCGTGGATTGCGGGTGGCGCGCAGCGTCGTGCGGAGCGGGCCGTCGTGGCGCACCGCGACCGACAGCTTCGCGTCCACGCCGACCTTGGCCTTCGGCGTGCCGCGGCTGAGCCGGGCCTCCGCGGAGGCCGGCGCGGCAGGAGCCTGCTCGGGCACGGGAGCCGCCTCGGACGACGATCCGGACTCGGGCGCACCGACTGGGACGAGCACGCGTGGCAGATCCTCGGCGTGGGCGAGTGTGTCGCTCACATCGCGCAGCACCTCGGACAACGCGGCTCCGAGCGCCTCGCAGATGGCGGCCAGCAGCTCGCTGGACGCCTCCTTCTGCCCGCGCTCGATCTCGGACAGATAGCCGAGACTGACGTTGGCGGCGGTCGACACCTCGCGCAGGGTCCGGTGCTGGGCCTGCCGCCGCGCGCGTAGCGCGTCACCGATCACTCGACGAAGCAGCACCTTGGCACCCCCTCTGAGGCAGTCCGCGAATGGCTTGCCCGCGAAAACT
Source organism: Dactylosporangium sp. NPDC049525 (assembly GCF_040676755.1). Classification (NCBI taxonomy): domain Bacteria; kingdom Bacillati; phylum Actinomycetota; class Actinomycetes; order Micromonosporales; family Micromonosporaceae; genus Dactylosporangium; species Dactylosporangium sp. NPDC049525. The sequence goes on from NZ_JBFAPO010000031.1 coordinate 123,102, forward strand.
GGTACCCGCCACGGTACCTGGTGCGGCGCCGATCGACACCCTGCCCCGCCGTTATCGCGAGGTGATGGTGATCGCGAGCGCCTCCGCGAGGAGCGCGACGGCCGCGTCGACGGCGCCGGAGCGCACCGCGGGGCGGTCACCCTGAAGGGTGAGCTCGCGGACGACGGCATGCTCGGGCATGGGGCCGGCGACGGCGACGTAGACCCTGCCGACGGGCTGGCCACCCTGCGGATCGGGGCCCGCGACACCGGTGGTGGCGGCGGCCCAGTCGGCACCGCAGCGTTCCCGCGCCCCGGCCGCGAGCGCGGCGGCGACGGACGGATCCACGGGCCCGTGCGAATGCAGCAGCGGCGGCGGTACGCCCAGCAGGCTGGCCTTCAACTCGGTCGCATATGCGACGACGCCACCACGGAACACGGCGCTGGCTCCGGGCACGGCGACGAACTCGGCGGCGAGCAGCCCACCGGTCAGCGACTCGGCCACGGCAAGCGTCTCGCCCCGCTCCTGGAGCAGGGCAAGGATGTCGGCCGCCGAGGTCATGCGACCGGCTCGTCGGCAGTGGGGACGACGGCGGGTGCCGCGGCGGGTGCGCTGAGCAGCGGGCCCTGGATGCCACCCGGCCCGCCGGACGAGCGTGCCGCGTCCCCGAAGCCGTCCGGGCCGCCGGCACCCCCGCCCGCGGCGCCGCCGGGACCGCCCGTGCGGCCGGCCCGGCGGCGCAGGGAGTCGCGGCGGACGCGGTACGCCCGCACCACGTAGTCCAGTCCAGTGATAACTGTCACTATGAGGGCGCCCGCCATCAGCCACGGGCCGACAGCCGCGAGCCAGTCGGGCAGCGGTGTCAGGTACCAGCCGATCGCCAGGATCTGCAGCGCCGTCTTCGCCTTCCCGCCCCGGCTGGCGGGGATGACGCCGTGGCGCAGGACCCAGAAGCGCAGGGCGGTGACCCCCCACTCGCGCACGAGGATGAGGACGGTCACCCACCAGGGCAGCCGGTCATACAGCGACAGCATCACCAGCGCCGCCCCGGTGAGGGCCTTGTCGGCGATCGGGTCGGCGACCTTGCCGAACGAGGTTACGAGGTTGTGGGTCCGCGCGATCCACCCGTCGACGTAGTCGGTCGCGGACGCGACGACGAAGGTGAGGCCGGCCGCGAGCTGCCAGCCGGTCTCGGTCATCCGGCCGGCGACGACGAAGACGACGAAGACGGGGACGAGCACCATCCGCACCACGGTCAGGACGTTGGCCGCGTTGAGCAGTGGGACGGGCTTCAAGACCGTCATGAGTCCGCCGGACTGATCATCTCGATCGGCACGGCGACCAGGTCGACGCCGACGCTGTCGACGACCTTGGCCCGGACGAGGTCGCCGCGGCGCAGCGCGAACGGGTCGAGCGCGTCCCCGGCGACCAGGGTGGTGGAGCCGTCGACCTCGGGCGCCTGGTGCGCGGCGCGGCCCTCGACCGCGTCGTCGAGGATGTCGTCGACGAGCACGTCGACGTGCGAGCCGATCCGGTCGGACGCCCGCTGCGCGCACAGCTCCTCGGCTAGGGCGCTCATCCAGTCGTACCGCTTCTTGATGTCGCTCTCGGACACCTTGTCGGGCAGGTCGGCGGCCTCGGTGCCGTCCTCGTCGCTGTAGTCGAACACGCCGACGGCGTCGAGGCGGGCCTCGGTGAGGAACCGGGCGAGCTCGTCGACGTCCTCGCGGGTCTCGCCGGGGAAGCCGACGATCACGTTGCTGCGGGCACCGGCGTCCGGGTCGAGCTTGCGGACCGAGGCGAGCAGCTCCAGGAACCGCTCGGTCGAGCCGAAGCGCCGCATCCGCCGCAGCACGGGCTCGCTGGAGTGCTGGAACGACAGGTCGAAGTACGGCGCGACGCCGGGCGTGGTGGCGATCGCCTCGACCAGGCCGGGGCGGGTCTCGGCGGGCTGCAGGTAGGACACCCGCACGCGGACGATGCCGCCGACCGCGGCGAGCTGCGGCAGGAGGCGCTCCAGCAGGCGCGGGTCGCCGAGGTCCTTGCCGTAGGACGTCGAGTTCTCACTCACCAGCACCAGCTCGCGGACGCCGGTCGACGCGAGCCACTCCGCCTCGGCGAGGATCTCGTCGGGGGTCCTAGACACGAACGCGCCCCGGAACGACGGGATCGCGCAGAACGTGCACCGGCGGTCGCAGCCGCTGGCCAGCTTGAGCGGCGCCACCGGGCCCTGATCGAGCCGCTGGCGCATCACGCCGCGCAGGTGCGCCGGGAGGTGGCCGGGCACGACCACGTCGACCGCCTCGCGGCGGGCCACGGGGGTGAGCGGGAGCAGGGTGCGCCGGTCGCGGGGCGCGTGCGACGGGATCGTCTCGCCGGCGAGGATCGCGTCGAGGCGCGCCGCCATGTCCGGGTAGTGGTCGAAGCCGAGCACCGCGTGCGCCTCGGGCAGCTCGCCGGCCAGCTGCTCGCCGTAGCGCTCGGCGAGGCAGCCGGTCGCGACGACCTTGGCGCCCGTGTCGGCGGCGGCCAGCAGCGTGTCGATCGAGTCCTGCTTGGCCTTGGCGACGAAGCCGCAGGTGTTGACGACGACCACGTCCGCGTCCGTGCCGTCGGTGGTGACCGCCCAGCCGCCGGCCGCGAGGCGGGCCGCCAGCTCCTCGGAGTCCACCTCGTTGCGGGCGCAGCCGAGGGTGAGCAGGGCGACGCGACGGTCAGCGTTGGTGGGCATGCTGTCGAGGGTACCGGTCCGACCTGGGCTCAGGCTGCGGGGAAGGGGTCGCGGAACGTGAAGGCCTCGGGTGACGATCCGTTGCGGCGCAGCAGGTCCAGGCGCTTGCCCGCCTCCTCGACGGTCGGGATGTGCCCCGCCCGGATCCACCAGTTGACGGCGTACACGTCGCCGAGTGGCACGAACCACTCACGGCGCCGTCGCAGCACGTCGAGGTGACCGCTGCGGAACGTGAAGTCGCGCAGCGACTCGAGGCTCTCCCACACCGACAGGTTGACGATCAGGTCGTCGCCGAACGGCCGTAGCGACGTCGCGTCCGCGCCGCCCTCGGCGACGAGCCGCCAGACGAAGCCGGGCCATCCGTCGGCGAGCGTGTTGATCCGGTCCAGGTCGCCGTAGAAGCCGGCCATGCGGGGGTCTTCCTTCGGCCCGACGGTCCGTCCGACGTTCAGTTGTGCGAGGTGGAAGGTCATGCCAGCATTCTAAAACTAGTCCCCATTGTTTTTGGTACCCGTGCCGCTCCGCTGAACGGTCACACAACAGCCGTCCGGACGGGGGTCGATCCGGACCCGGGCGCCCAGGGCCCCTTCCAGGAGGGCAAGGTTGGCCCCGCAGACGAGCGCCGCGTGGGTGCGCGCCACGCCGTCGAACGGGCAGTTCCGCAGCCGCCACACGGCGCCGTCCTCGTACGGCTCGTACCCCAGGTCGCGCAGCAGCTCCTCGACGTCGCTGTCGTCGCTGTCGTCGCTGTCGTCGCTGTCGTGGCTGTCGTCGCTGTCGTGGCTGTCGTGCTTGAGGCGGGCGCCGTGCCGGCGGGCGGCCGCGAACAGCGCCGGCTCCACCCCCGCCTCCTCGACGGCGTCGGCGAACACCGTGGCCAGGGTGCGGTAGTCCCGCGGCGGCAGGCTCAGCTCGTGCTCGGCGGCGGTCCGGCGGTACAGCTTCGATGGGCGGCCGGAGCCGGGGCCGCTGCGCCCGTTGACCCGCGCGAACGACACCTCGACCAGTCCGGCCTCGGCCAGCCTGTCCAGGTGGTGCGCGGCGAGGGTGCGCCCGATCGACAGCGCGTCCGCGACCGCGTTGCGGCTCACCGGCGCACCCGCGGCGGCGACGTGCTCGTACACGGCCCGGCGCTGCGGCTCGGCAAGTGCGGCGATCGCTGCGGCATCCACCCGACCAACTATCCCCTTTCATGCCGGCAGCGTTCATCCCGGCAGCTTCATCCCAGCAGCGCCGCCACCACGGTCAGTGTCACCATCGACACCGCGGTGGAGGCGACGACGGCGTCGCGGGGAAAGCGGCCGTCGACCCCGTACGCGCGGGCGAAGACAAACGTGTTCTGCGCCGTCGGCAGCGCCGAGCTCAACACCGCGGCGAACAGGGCGCCGCCGTGCAACCCGAAGACGAACCTGGCCAGCAGGAAGCACACGACCGGCTGCACGCACGACTTGAGCAGCACCGACAGCGCGACCTCCACCGGCCGTGCGGGCACCTGGTCGGCGGCGTCGGTGCGTACCAGCGACAACCCCAGCGCCACGAGCGCCGAAGGCACGGCAGCGTCGCCCAGCAGCGCGACCACCCCCGCCAGCAGTGGCGGCAGGTGTATTCCCGCGGCGCCGAGCCCCACCCCGGCGAGACACGCCAGCATGACCGGACTGCGCAACGGCACCGTGCCCAGCCGCCGCCAGCGCCCCTTGGGAAGCTCCTGCCGCGCCAGGTCGAGTGTGCCGAGAATCACCGGCGTCAGGATCGTCGTCTGGATGAGCAGCACCACCGCGATGAACGACGCGTCGCCAAGCACCTGCACCGCCACCGGAATGCCAAGATTGCCGGCGTTGACATACCCCGCGGCCATGGCAGCGATGGTCTGCTCCCCCAGCGGCCGCCGGAACACCCACCGCGCCGCACCGAACCCGACCGCACCCACGAGCACGGTGGCCCCCACGAACGCGGCGACCCCCTCACCCGCGAGGCCGGTGATCGGCTGGCGGGTCAGCGTGTCGAGCAGCGCGGCCGGCATCGCCACATAGAAGACGAACCGCCCGAGCACGTCGACCGCCCCGAACCCGAGGACCCCGGTCCGCCCGGCGACGTAGCCGACGAGGGTGAGCGCCCAGATCGGAACGAACGCCGCCAACACCGCCGCCCAGCTCCGCCCCGACTCGACCTCAAACCCTCAAGACCACCCTGCCGATCCCCCTCTCCCAACGTCAACACCCGCTGATCAAAGTCGCGCTCTGCGCCCATGCCACCGCGGCACGTCGAACTCCAGCACGCGCTCCGGACCGCTCACGTCGAGCCCGCAGCACCCGCCCCACCCACCACGTCGGCGCCGCGGCTGGCCCACGAGGTGCTCACTGATTTGATCTCGGCCAAAGGGTAGACATTTCGGGATCCAGACACCGAAATGTCTACTATTTGTCGAGGCGACCGCCCCCGGTGCCCGTCACAGACTGCCTGTCACAGAAGCCAGCCTGCAGCCCGGACCACACAGCCCGCGGCGACGCCAGACACCTCGCGCGACGGAGACCCCGACAAGCACGAAAGTCGAGCGGCTCCCGCCGTCCAAGCTCAACCCAGCACGACCAAGCCAATGCCCACCGCGGCCCTGCACAACTCAGACCAACCACCGCAGCACAGCGCCCAGCCGGCGCAGTACGGCACAGTTCGGCGCTGCACGCCCGGCCCCGGCACAGCGCAGCCCGCGCGGCACACCGCAGCGCAGCACGGCGACGGGCAGCCCGGCACAGCTCGACCCGGCACAGCTCGGCGCTGCTCGGCGCAGCGCGGACGCGGCACAGCCTGGCGCAGGCCAGTGGGGCACAGCCCGGTGGGACGCGGCCCAGCACGGCACGAGCCCCGCCCAGCACAGCCCGGCCCGGCTCGGCGCAGCTCGGACGCGGACACAGACGCCGCACAGCCCGGCGCAGGCCAGTGGGGGCACAGCCCGGCGCGGCACGGCACGGCACAAGCCCCGCCCGGCACTGCCCGGTGGGGCGCGACCCAACGCGGCCCGGCACGGATCAGCGGTGCGGCGCGGCACACCGCAGCGCAGCACGGCCCGGTGGGGCACGGCACAGCCCGGTGGGACGCGGTGGGGCGCGGCCCGGCACGGCACGAGTTTTGCCTGGCACAGCCCCGCCCGGCCAACCCTGTGGGGACGCGGCACGGCCCGGCACGGCCCGGATCAGCGGTGCGGCGTGGCACACCGCAGCGCGGCACGGCACAGCCCGGTGGGGCACGGTGGGGCGCGGCCCGGCACGGCACGAGCCTCGCCTGGCACAGCCCCGCCCGGCCAACCCTGTGGGACGCGGCACGGCCCGGCACGGCCCGGCACGGCCCGGATCAGCGGTGCGGCGTGGCACACCGCAGCGCGGCACGGCACAGCCCGGTGGGGCGCGGCCCGGCAAGAGCCCCGCCCGGCACAGCCTGCCCGACACGGCCCGGCACGGGCACGGCACGGCCCGGCACGGGCACGGCACGGCCCGGCACGGGCACGGCACGGCACGGGCACGGCACGGCCCGGCACAGCCGGGTGGGGCACGGCCCGGCCACCCCAGCCCACTGCGCTCAGACCCCCACGGCCCCGACGCGGGCCGACGCGGCACAGCCCGTCGCAGCCACCGCAGCCCGGCCCGGCGCGGCGCCGCCCGGCCCCGCCCGGCCCGGCCCGCCCACGCCCCCCGGCCCCCGCCCCCTC
>NZ_JBFAPO010000032.1:0-34520 GCF_040676755.1 Dactylosporangium sp. NPDC049525
GCCTGGGGTGCGGCGGTCACCCCGCCGCCCGCGTCGCCGGCCGCGCCGGTGACGCCGGGCCCGGCCCAGACCGGCACTCCCCCCCCCCGCCGCGCCTCGTTGCGCGGCCGGGGCGCGCCGGCGCGCACGTCGAGGACACCAGTCAGTTCCACGCCCAGGTCGAGCAGGTCCAGCGCGGCGCGCAGCGCGCGGTCGTGGGCGCCGAACACAAGCGCGCGCCGGCCGGTGCGCACCCCGTAGCGCCAGGCGTATCCGGCGGCGGCCCCGGCGAGCATGACGCCGGGCCGGTCCCCGCCGGCGAAGAGGATCGGACGCTCGTGCGCGCCCGTGGCCAGGATGACGCGCCGCGCGCGGATGTGCCAGAGCCGTTGCCGCGCCACGTGCGCCGGTGCCGCGTCGCCGAGGTGTTCGGTGCGCCGCTGCACCGCGACGAGGAAGTTGTGGTCGTACGAGCCGGTGACGGCCGTGCGGGTGAGCACGCGCACCTCGGGCAGCGCGGCCAGCTCGGCGGCCATCGCCGGCACCCGGTCCAGCGCCGGCGAGGGCCGTTCGGCCAGCAGCGCGCCGCCGAGCTCCGGTTGTTCGTCGGCGAGCAGGACGCGGGCGCCGGTCCGGCCGGCGGCCAGTGCGGCGGCCAGCCCGGCCGGGCCGCCACCGACGACGAGCACGTCGACGTGGATCCAGGTCTTGTCGTACCGCGACCCGTCCGGTGTGTCCGGCAGCTCGCCCTTGCCTGCTAGGGACCGGGCGGTCAGACCGTCGTAGACCTCCAGGGTGGTCGCGCGGGCCATCGGTTCGCCCGGGCCGCTGTCGACCTGGACGAACGCGTGCGGTTCGGCCGGGCCGAGGTCGGCGACGCCGCGCGGGCGGCCCGTGTACGGGCCGCGCGCGACGATCCGCACGCCGTTGGCCAGCAGCGCCGAGGCGAGGGTGTCGCCGGGGTGCGCCGGGTACTCCCGGCCGTCGAAGCGCAGCGTGACGGTGCGGGTCCGGTCGATGCGACCACCGACCGGCAACCGGAACTGCCCCGCCGCTGTCATCGGATCTCGTTCGTGACGGTGTGCCGCACGACATTGAACCAGCGGCGGCAGCCGGCCGTGTGGCACCACCGCTCGGCGAAGAATCCCTTGGGGTTGTCCCGCATGAAGACGTACTCGGCCCACTCGGCGTCCGTCAGCGCCATCGGGTCCGGCGGGTAGGCCACGCCGGCCTGCCCGCCGTAGCGGAACTCGGTCTCGTCGCGGTGCCCGCACCACGGGCACGGAATGGACAGCATCAGCCGATCCCTCCCCTCAGTGCGCCACGGCCGCGGCGCCGTGCTCGTCGACCAGCGCACCGGTGCTGAACCGTTCGAGCGCGAACGGTGCGGCGAGCGGGTGGGGGCGCCCGCCGGCGATCGTGTCGGCGTAGACCCAGCCGGCGCCCGGCGTCGCTTTGAACCCGCCGGTGCCCCAGCCGCAGTTGATGAAGAGGTTCTCGACCGGGGTGAGCCCGAGGATCGGCGACGCGTCCGGCGACACGTCGACGATGCCGGCCCAGGTCCGCAGGACGTGCGCGCGGGCGAAGATCGGGAACAGCTCGACCGCGGCGGCGAGCTGGCTCTCGATGACGTGGAACGAGCCGCGCTGGCCGTAGCCGTTGTACGCGTCGATGCCGGCGCCCATCACCAGCTCGCCCTTGTGCGCCTGCGACACATAGACGTGCACGGCGTTGGACATGACGACCGTGTTGAGCACCTGCTCGAGCAGTTCGCTCACCAGCGCCTGCAGCGGGTGGCTCTGCAGCGGCAACCGGAACCCGAGCGACGCGGCCAGCACCGACGTGTGCCCGGCGGCGCACAGCGCCACCCGGCCGGCCTCGATCGTCCCGCGGCTCGTCGTGACGCCGGTGACCCGGTCGCCGTCGCGGAGGAACCCGGTCACCTCGCAGTTCTGGATGAGGTGGACGCCGAGGCGGTGCGCGGCCCGCGCGTACGCCCACGCGACGTAGTCGTGCTTGGCGATGCCGCCGCGCGGCTGGAAGGTGGCCCCCATGACCGGGTACCGGAGGTCCTCGGAGACGTTGATGATCGGCACGAGCTGTTTCACCTCGGCCGGGGTGAGCCACTCGGCGTCGATGCCGTTGAGCCGGTTGGCGTTGGCCCGGCGGCGGCCTTCCCGGACGTCGGACGGGTTGTGCGCGAGGTTGAGCACGCCGCGCTGGCTGAACAGGATGTCGTAGTCGAGCTCGTCGGCGAGGGTCTCCCACAGCCGCAGCGAGTGCTCGTAGATCGCGGCGCTCTCGTCCCACAGGTAGTTGGAGCGGATGATGGTGGTGTTGCGGGCCATGTTGCCGCCCGCGAGCCAGCCGCGTTCCAGCACCGCGACGTTCGTGATGCCGTGGTTGCGGGCCAGGTAGTACGCGGTGGCCAGGCCGTGCCCGCCGGCGCCGACGATGACGACGTCGTAGCCGCGCTTCGGCTCGGGCTCTGCCCACAGGAATTCGGGCGGTTCCGTCATGACCGCAGCCGCTGCATTGCCGGGTCGAACAGCGGCTCCGCGGTCACGACCGCGTCGACGCGCTCGTCGAAGTAGCCGATCTGCACGCTCGTGCCAGGCTCCGACAGCTCGGCCGGCAGCCACGCGTAGGCGATGCCGCGCCCGATCGTGTAGCCGTACGCGGCGCTGGTGACGTAGCCGACGCAGCGCGGCCCGTGGTACACCGGTTCCTTGCCCAGCACCACCTGGGCCGAGTCCTCGATGGTGAGGCAGGTCAGCTTCCGCCGGGGCTCGTCGCGCCCATCGAGAGCCGACCGTCCGACGAATTCGCCTTTTTTCATGTGTACTGCGAAGCCCAGGCCCGCCTCGTACGGGTCGTGCTCGGGCGTCATGTCCACGCCGAACGCGCGGTACCCCTTCTCCAGGCGGAGGCTGGTGAAGGCGCCCCGGCCAGCGGCGATGACGCCGAGGTGCTGCCCGGCCTGCCACAGCGTGTCCCACAGCTTCAGCCCGAGATCCGCGGTGGTGTACAGCTCCCAGCCCAGTTCGCCCACATAGGACAGTCGCAGCGCGGTGACCGGCACCGTGCCGACGTACGTGCGGGTGCCGCGGAAGTAGCGCAGCCCGTCGTTGGACAGGTCCGTGGTCGTGAGCGGTTGCAGGAGTTGCCGCGCGAGCGGCCCCCACACCCCGACGCAGCACGTTCCCGCGGTGATGTCACGCACGACGACGCCGGTCCCGGCCGCCCGCCGGTTGAGCCAGTCCAGGTCGAGGTTGCCGTTGGCGCCGACCTGGAACTCGTCGGGGCCGACGCGGGCGACGGTGATGTCGCTGCGGATCCCGCCGCGCTCGTCGAGCAGCAGGCAGTAGGTGACCGAGCCGACCGACTTGTCCAGCTGGCCGGTGCTCAGCCGCTGCAGCAACGCCAGCGCGCCCGGCCCGCTCACCTCGATGCGCTTGAGCGCCGACATGTCGAACAGCGCGACCCGCTCGCGCGTGACCTGTGCCTCGGCGCCGACGATCGGCGACCAGTACCGGGCCGCCCACGCGTTGGGCCGGGGGATGTCACGGCCGTCGAGCAGGCCGGCGTTCGCCTCGTACCACTGTGGACGTTCCCAGCCGGACGCCTCCAGGAAGTACGCACCCAGCTCCTGCTGCCGCGGGTAGAACGGGCTGGTCCGCAGCGGCCGCGGCGCCTCCATCGGCTGCAGCGGATGGATGATGTCGTACACCTCGACGTAGTTCTGGCAGTCGCGCATGCGCACGTACTCGGGGCCGCGTTGGTGCGGCTCGAACCGGTTGACGTCGCAGTCGTGCAGGTCCGTGGTGGCGGCGCCGTCGACGAGCCACTCGGCGACGGCGCGGGCCACACCGGCGGAGTGCGTCACCCAGACCGCCTCGGCGATCCAGAAGCCGCCGACCTGCGCGGACTCGCCCAGCAGCGGCATGTTGTCGGGCGTGAAGGAGAAGAGCCCGTTGAAACCGGTGTCCAGCTTCGCTTCCCGGGTCGACGGGAGCAGCTGCAGGGTGTGCTCCCAGGCCGGGCCGAAGTCGGCCTCGGTGAACGGCAGCATCGACGGCATCGTCTCGGCAGTGTCCATGGCGGGGTCCACGGCGACGATCTCGTCCGCGTCTATCGGCAGCGGACGGTGGCCATACCAGCCGATGCCGAGGCGGTCGTAGCGCTCGCGGAAGTACAGGTCGCGGTCCTGGTGGCGCAGGATCGGGTGGGTCGCCTCGGCGGTCTGCCCGGCGAGTGCCGGGACCTGGCCGGTCCACGCCAGCTGGTGCGCGAGCGGCGTGAGCGGCAGCGTCATGCCGACCATGCGGGCGATGCGCGGGCCCCAGATGCCGGCGCAGCAGACCACGACGTCGGCCGGGAACTCGCCCTGGGCGGTGACGACCGCGCGCACCCGTCCGTCGGTGACCCGCACGTCGAGCACCTCATGGCCGCCGAGGAACGTCGCGCCGCGGGCCTGCGCCGCGCGGGCCTGCGCCTCGCCGGCGGCGACGGCGTTGGCGAGGCCGTCGGTCGGCACGTGCAGCCCGCCGAGCACCCGGTCCGCCGCGACGAGCGGGTGCAGGTCGGCGCAGGCCTGCGGCGTGATGACCTCCGCATCGATCCCCCACGCGGTGGCCCAGCCGTGCCGGCGGTGCAGTTCCGCGAGGCGTTGCGGCGTCGTGGCCAGTTCCAGGCCGCCGACCTGGTTGAAGCAGCCCAGTTCCACGTACTTGCGCACCGTGTACTGCGCGAAGTCGGCGAGGGTCTTGGCGCCGTTGGTCTGGAACACCAGCCCCGGCGCGTGCGAGCTGGAGCCGCCGGTGGCGAACAGGGGTCCCTGGTCCAGGACGGTGAGGTCGGTCCAGCCCCGCGCGGTCAGCTCGTCGGCGAGGGCGCACCCGACGATGCCGGCGCCGATGATGACGACCCGAGGCATGGCGCCCTCCCTTTGTGTTTCGTCTTACGCAACACAAAACGTATTACGCAACAGTCTGCGGCCGTGTCGCCGCGCCCGTCAAGGGCGCGGCGAACGGGCCGAGCGCTGCCGGCGATTACCCGAGCCAGGCCTTGACCTTGTCGGGGTTGGCGTCGATCCACTTCTTCGCCGCCGCCTGCGGCGTCAGGTTGTTCACGGAGATGTCCTGGGCGACCTTGTTCTGGTCGTCGTTGGTCCAGTTGAAGTTCTTCACCACGGCCACCGCCGGGCTGCCCGAGTCGGCGAACTTCTTGCTCACGACCTTGTTCAGCGTGTACGGCGGGTACCCGCACGCGACCTTCTGCGCGTCGGCGTCGCACCCGGCGGTGTACGGCGGCAGTTCCACCCGCACGAGCTTGAGCTCGCTGAAGAACCACTGCGGCTCGTAGAAGTAGCCGATGACCGGCTTCTTCTGCGCCTCGGCCTGCCGGAACGCCTGGATCAGCGCGGTCTCGCTGCCCGCGTAGACCACCTTGTAGTTGAGCTTCAGGTTGGTGACCAGCGCCGCGTCGTTGGTGACGAACGACGGGTCACCGTCCAGCAGCTGACCCTTGCCGCCGGACTCGGAGGTCTTGAACAGTTCCGCGTACTTGTTGAGGTTCTCCCACTTGGTGATGTCCGGGTACTGCTGGGCCATCCACGGCGGCACGTACCAGCCGATGTAGCCGGTGTTCTTGGTCGGCCCGAAGTCGACCGCCACCTTCTGCTCGGTGATGTACTTCTTCGCCAGGTCCTCGTGACCCCAGTTCTCCACGATGACGTCCACCTCGCCGGTGCCGAAGCCCTGCCAGGAGACCTGCTCGTCGATGTTCTTCTCCACCACGGTGCACCCGAGCTTGTCCTTGAGGACCTGCCCGAGCACCGCGCCGTTGGCCGTGTAACCCACCCAGGCGTTCATCGCCAGGTTGACGGTGCCGCAGGGCGTGGCGCTGCCGCTGGCTGCCGGACTACTGCCACCGATCTTCTCGCCACCGCAGCCGGCGAGCGCCAGGCCCACAACCGCGGTGAGCGCCACCCACTGGATCGACTGTTTCGACGTACTCAACACCGCTCCTCCTTTTGCCGTAGTCAGTGGTGCGCCCGCCCGGTCCGGTTGGCGGCCGCCCGCGCGGTCCGGTCCAGCAGAACCCCGAGCAGGACGATCGCGGCGCCGGCGGCGAGGCCTTTGCCGAACTGGCTGATCTGTGCGAAGCCGGCCACGACGTCGTAGCCGAGCGCGCCGGCGCCGACGAGGCCGCCGACCACGACCATGGAAAGGACGTAGATGATCCCCTGGTTGGCGGCCAGGGCGAGACCGCGCCGCGCCATCGGCAGCTGGACCTTGGTGATGATCTGCCAGGTCGTCGACCCGGAAGCGGTGGCGGCCTCGACGGCGGCGTGCGGCACGCCCCGCACGGCGTCGGCGACGAGCTTGATGGCGGCCGGCGCGGCGTAGACGACCGCCGCGGTGATCGCGGTCAGCCGGCTCGCCCCGAACAGGCCGAGGAACGGCACGAGGTAGACGAACGCCGGCATGGTCTGGCCCGCGTCCAGGACCGGCCGGATCACCCGGTCGGCGGCGGCGCTGCGGGCCATCCACACGCCGACGACGACACCCAGGGCCATCACGATGACCGTGGCGACCAGGGTGGCCGCGAGCGTGAACATGGCGTCGTACCAGACGCCGAGGGCGGCGATCAGCCCGGCGCAGCCGGCCGTGACGAGGCCCGCGACCCGCCCGCCGAGCAGCAGCGACAGCAGCACCATGGCGGAGCCGGTGAGGTACCACGGCCCCTCGGCCAGGACCGCCTGCAGCGGGTTGAGCAGCCCGTAGCTGATGACGTCCTTGAACGCGCCGGTGACCCCGGCCAGGTGCAGCTGCACCCAGTTCGTGGCCGAGTCCACCGCGCTGATGATGCTCCCGCCCAGGTCCGGGGCGGTGCCGGGGAACGTGGCGGCCCACACGTAGGTGTGTGACAGGTACACGCAGACGACCGTGCCCACCGTCAGGGCGAGCACGGCGAGCCTGCGGCCTGTGCGGTGGGTCCGGGCCCGCTGGCTCGCGGCCGTCGTCGTGCGGTCCAGCACGATCGCCATGACGACGATCGCGAGCCCCGCGTTGAAGGCCACCCCGACCTTCAGCGTCGTCAGCGCGCGGATGATGGTCTGCCCGACGCCGGGCGCGGCGATGAGCGCCGCGATGGTCACCATCGACAGCGCCGCCATGATGGTCTGGTTCAGGCCCACCACGATGGTCCGCTTCGCCATCGGCAGCTGCACCCGGGTGAGGATCTGCCATCGGGTGGAGCCCATCGCCCGGGCGGCCTCGACGGTTGACTCGTCGACGTCGCGGATGCCGTGCGCGGTGATCCGGATGATCGGCGGGATCGCGTAGATGAACGTCGCAATCACCGCGGATGCCGGCCCGATCAGGAAGAACAGCGCCAGCGGCGCCAGGTACACGTACGACGGCATCGTCTGCATGAAGTCGAGCACCGGCGTGACCACCGCATCGACCCGGCGGTTCACGCCGGCCCAGACGCCCAGCGGCAGGCCGAACAGCACGGTCAGCAGCACCGTGGCGAGGGTCAGCGCGAGCGTGTCCATGCTCTCCTGCCACAGCCCCTGCAGGCCGAAGAGCACGAAGCCGGCCGCGGTGAGCATTGCGACGCGCCAGTTGCCGAACCCGTAGGCGAGGGTGGTGGCGATCGCCACGACGCCGAGCCAGCCGATCTGCGGCACCGGGCGGTCGGCGCTCGGCCGGCTGATGAGGTGCTGGATGAACGTGACAAAGGCGTCGATCGCCGCGCGGATGTCGTTGAGGAAGTACACGAAGACCGGGTTGGAGTTGCGGCTCGCGCCGATCGCGTCATTGAGTTCGTTCAGCCGCAGATGTACCGAGGTCAGCGAGGCGGTGTCCAGCGCGAGCGTGGCGTGCCCGCGCAGGAGCACCCACAGCAGCAGCCAGACGGCCAGAACGACCGGCACGCCCCAGCGTGGGTCCAGGTGGGCGAGCCGGCGCCGGGCAACGCTCATCTCGGCGGTGGCCATCAGCCCTCCCCCGGCCGTTCCGCGGCGATCACGGCCAGGATCTCCGCCGCGCCGACCACCCCGACGACCTCGTCGCCGTCCTGCACCCGGATCGGGCGGTCCGCGCCGAGCACGGCACGGACCGCGTCGCGGATGACCACGTCGGCGGCGAGCACCGGACCGTCCAGCGGATCGTCCGGCGTCGCGGGCCTGGCGATCCAGCGCAGCGTGAGCACGTCGGAGCGGGGCACGTCGCGGACGAAGTCGCGCACGTAGTCGTCGGCCGGCGCGCCGACCACCTCGTCCGGCCGTCCGATCTGGACGATCTCGCCGTCGCGCATCACCAGGATGCGGTCGCCGAGCTTGAGCGCCTCGCTCAGATCGTGCGTGATGAAGACCATCGTCTTGCCCACCTCACGGTGCAGCCGGATGACCTCGTTCTGCATGTCGCGGCGGATCAGCGGGTCGAGCGCGGAGAACGGCTCGTCGAAGAACAGGATCTCCGGATCGACGGCGAGGGCGCGGGCCAGGCCGACGCGCTGCTGCATGCCACCGGAGAGCTGGTCGGGGTACAGGTGCTCGCGGCCCGTCAGCCCGACCAGGTCGACCATCTGCTGTGCCCGGGCCCGCCGCTGCGCCTTCTTCTCGCCGCGTACCTCCAGCCCGTACGCGACGTTGTCCAGGACCCGGCGGTGCGGGAGCAGACCGAAGTGCTGGAACACCATCGAGAAGCGGTGCCGGCGCAGTTCGCGCAGCTCGCCGGCGCCTGCCTCGCGGATGTCCTCGCCGTGCAGGAGGATCTGCCCGGCCGTCGGCTCGACCAGCCGGGTCAGGCACCGGATGAGCGTCGACTTGCCCGAGCCGGACAGCCCCATGACGACGAACACCTCGCCGGGCCGCACGTCGAACGAGACGTCGCGGACCGCGGCGACGCACCCGGTCCTGGCCATCAGCTCGGCGCCGCGCAGGTCTGCCTCGGGCCGGCCGATGATCTTCTCCGCCCGGGGCCCGAAGATCTTCCACAGTCCCTTGACCGTGAAGACCGGGTCGATCTGCTGTTCGGCGCCGTGCACGGGCGCCTGGAGCACGGACATGCGCCTCACCGTCCCTCTGGTTCGGATCCGAACCACCGCTGCGGCCGGGGCCGGACGTTCTGCCAGATGTGCTTGGTCTCGCGATACTCGGCCAGGCCGCTCGGCCCCAGCTCCCGTCCGACGCCGGAGCGCTTGAAGCCGCCCCACTCCGCCTGCGGGACATACGGGTGGTAGTCGTTGATCCAGACGGTGCCGTGCCGCAGCCTCGCCGCGACCCGCTGGGCCTTGCCGGCGTCCTGCGTCCACACCGCGCCGGCGAGGCCGTAGATCGTGTCGTTGGCGATGCGGACCGCCTCGTCCTCGGTCCGGAACCGCTCGACGGTGAGCACCGGACCGAACGACTCCTCCTGCACCACCCGCATCCCGGTGTGGCACCCGTCGAGGATCGTCGGCCGGTAGAAGTGCCCGAGCTCGCCGTCGCGCCGGCCACCGCAGACGAGCCGGGCGCCCTCGGCCAGGCCCATCGCGACGTACGCCTCGACCTTGGCCAGGTGCGCCGCCGAGATGAGCGGACCGGCCTCGGCGTCCGGATCGAACGGGCCGCCGAGCCGGATCCGGCCGGCCCGCGCGGCCAGCTCGGCGACGAATTCGTTGTGCATGCCGTCCTGCACCACGAGTCGCGCGCCGGCCGAGCAGACCTGGCCCGAGTGCAGGAACACGGCGGTCAGCGCGTAGTCCAGTGCGGTCTCGACGTCGGCGTCGGCGAACACCACGTTGGGGTTCTTGCCGCCCAGCTCCAGCGCGACCTTCTTCACCGTGTCGGCGGCGGCGGCCATGACCCGCCGCCCGGTGTCCAACCCGCCGGTGAACGACACCAGGTCGACATCGGGGTGTGCGGCCAGCGGCGCGCCTGCCGCCGGACCGGCGCCGAGCACGAGATTGGCCACGCCGGGCGGGACGCCGGCCTCCTCCAGCAGGTGTACCAGCAGGATGCTGGTCGACGGCGTCAGCTCGCTCGGCTTGAGGACGAACGTGTTGCCCGCCGCGAGGGCCGGCGCGACCTTCCACGAGGCCTGCAGCAGCGGGTAGTTCCACGGCGTGATGAGCCCGCAGACGCCGACCGGCTCGTGCACGATCCGGCTGATCGCGTCCGGGTTGCCGGTGTCCACGACGCGACCCGCGTCGGTGCCGGCCAGGCCGCCGTAGTAGCGGAACACGGCCGCCGCGTCGGCGACGTCGTACTCGCTCTCGACCAGCCGTTTGCCGGTGTCCAGCGACTCGGCCCGGGCGATCTCGTCGCGGTCGCGCATGAGCAGGTCGGCGACGCGCAGCAGCATGGCACCGCGTTCGACTGCGGGCGTCGACGGCCACGGGCCCTCGTCGAAGGCGGCCCGCGCGGCGGCGATGGCGGCCTCGGTGTCGGCCGGGCCGGCCTCGTCGACCGTGGCGACGTGCCGGCCGTCGGCCGGGCAGACGATGTCGCGCCGTCCGCCTCCCGAGGACTGCGTCCACTTGCCTGCGATGAACAGTTCCGGCATGAGACCTCGATGTCCGGGGCGCGCGTCTCTGCGGGGCGGTGTTGCTTAGGGCGCAACTCGTCCTGCTATGCGCGACAGTGTCCGCCCGGCGGACATCGACAGTCAAGGCTTTCGAAGAGTCGTGAGCGATCCTCTACATCGCCGAAACGCGGGCGCGATGTTCGGCAGCGTCAGGACGCGCCCAGCCGGCGGGAGACCTCGTCGGCGCAGCGCCGTACGGCCTCGGCCACCTCGGGCACCCGCAGCGGGGTCAGCCGGAAGCTCGGGCCGGACGCGCTCACCGCCGCCACCACCGCGCCGTCCAGGTTGCGGACCGGCGCGGCGACAGCGGTCAGGCCGATCTCCAGCTCATCGACGGTCGTGGCGTAGCCGCGGGCGCGCGTGTCGACCAGTTGGGCCTCCAGCCGGGCCGCGTCGACCAGCGTGTGGTCGGTGTAGCGCTCCAGCGGCCGGGCGAGGCACTCGGCAAGCAGGTGCGGCGCGAGGTACGCCAGCAGCACCTTGCCGTTGGAGGTGGCGTGCAGCGCGAGGCGCTGGCCCACCCAGTTGCGGGTCTGCAGCGCCGACGGCCCGGCGACCTGGTCCACGTACAGCGCCTCGCCGTCCGCCAGCACCGCCATGTTGATCGTCTCGCCGACCTCTCGCGCCAGCGCCTCGCACACGGGCCGGCTCTCCTGCACCAGGTCGAGGCGGGCGGTGGTGGCGCCGGCCAGGCGCAGGATGCCCACGCCGAGCCGGTACTTGCCCCGGTCGACGTTCTGGGCCACCAAGCCACGGTTCTCCAGCGCGGTCACCAGCCGGAACGCGGTGGACTTGTGCACGCCGAGCTCCGCGGCGATCTCGGTGACCCCGGCCTCGCCCGCACGGGCCAGGATCTCCAGCACCGTGACCGCGCGGTCCACCGACTGGACCGGCGAGCCGTTGTGCGAACTGTTGCTCATAGAGCAACAGTATGTCCCGCCGCGCGTCCTCGTGCTGCGGACCCATCGGTGTGACCGCGAAGGCGCCCGGGTCGCATCGCCGGCGAGACGCCGCCGCTCGTGGTGCGAGACTCCGCCGCTCGTATCGGCGGCGGCGGAGCTTGGCACGGATGCGGTTGGCTTGTAACGGTTGAAGCCAGGAGACAAGGAAGCAAGGAGGTGGGATCGTGCGGATTCTGATGATCGCGCCGCCGGGTGCGGGCAAGGGAACGCAGGGTGCGCTGATCGCCGCGCACTTCGGCATCCCCTGTATCGCGATAGGTGAGAAACTGCGTGATCAAGTAGCCCGGCAGACGGATGTCGGCCGGGCCGTTCAAAGCCACCTCGACCGTGGGGAGCTGGTACCCGACGAGATCGTGATGGACCTGGTCCACGATGGGTACGTCGCTGCGAAGGCGGCCGGCGGCGAGTACGTGGTCGACGGGGTGCCGCGCACCATGGCGCAGGCTCGGGCGATGTACCTGATCGGAACGGACCTGAAGTTGACCGCGAACGTCGCGCTGCATCTGAACGCCGACGACCAGGAAACGACACGGCGGCTGCGGGCGCGGGCCGCGATGCGACCGCTGGTCGACTACGTTCCCGAACACCTGCGCCGGCCGGTCGATCTTTCCGGCCTGGACTCGGCCTTCGGCCACGTCCCCGCCGCGACACCGCAAGGCTGAGCTCGGGCGGCCGTACGTACCCGGTGGCTCAGCGCTGCGGCGTCTCTGCTGAGGCTCAGGAGGGGCGCGGTGCCCGCCGGTCGCGGCGCTGTTCGAGCTCCTCGTCGCTGACCAGCGTTTGCATCGGCTGACCCGGCACCACGATCATGGTGGCCAGGAAGCGCAGCCAGGTGTCCGGCAGGTTGTTGGCGGTCTGGTAGTGGATGACGTCGCCGCCCGGCTCGAACACCGCCTCGCCGGCCCGGATCACTCGCTCAGGCTGGCCCTCCAGCTCGAAGGTCATCTCGCCTTCGAGGACGTAGGCGGACAGCGGGCCGGAGTGCCGGTGCGGCGGGACGCCTTCGCCCGGGGGCACCTCGAGCAGCACCGTCATGAGCTCGGGCGAATCCGGGATGAACGGCGGTGACTCGTCGAGCAGCGTCGTGCGTGTGACGTGGTCCGTGGGCATCGCGATCCTCCATGTCGTCCGAGGTGTCCGTAGCCACCGGCTACAGGCACCCATGGTTGCCCGGCGGTGCCCGAACGTGCCCATCCGGGCGAGGTGAGCGCCGCGCTGGAGACGATCACGCCTGACGACACCCTGTCTGCCGCCGCGCCTGGCAGCGGTCGAACAATCACCCAGTGCGGGATGAGTGTGCCGGGAACCGGTGGATATACGTTGCGAACGAGGAGAGGTTGCCCTGCTTTCTGACGTGAACCAGCGGGTCACGATCCACCGGAGGCCACCTTGACCACTATCACCACCGACCTGGACACGTTGTCCGTGAACACCATCCGTGGCCTGTGCATGGACGCGGTCCAGAAGGCCGGTTCCGGACATCCGGGTACGCCGATGGGCATCGCCCCGGTCGCGTACACCCTCTGGCAGCAGTTCCTACGATTCGATCCGGCCGATCCGATCTGGCCCAACCGGGACCGGTTCGTGCTGTCCGAAGGCCACGCATCGGCGCTGCTGTGGTCGCTGCTGCACCTGACCGGGGTGCGGGCAGTCGACCCGGACTACGAGGTGCTCGGCCGCCCCTCGGTCACCCTCGACGACCTCAAGACGTTCCGGCAGCTCGACTCCCGCTGCCCGGGCCACCCCGAATACCGGTGGACCAGCGGCGTCGAGACCACCACCGGCCCGCTCGGCCAGGGCGTCGCGACCTCGGTCGGCATGGCCATCGCCGGCCAATGGCTGACGTCCCGCTACAACCGGGACGGCTTTACCCTGTTCGACTTCGACGTGTACGCGATCGCCGGGGACGGCGACATGATGGAAGGCATCTCCTCGGAGGCCGCCTCGCTCGCCGGTCACCAGCGGTTGTCCAACCTGTGCTGGATCTACGACTCGAACCGCACGACCATCGAGGGCCACACCGACATCACCTTCACCGAGGACCTGGCCGAGCGATTCCTGGCGTACGGCTGGAACGTGACGACCGTCGCCGACGCCAACGACCTCGACCAGGTGAAGCGGGCGCTGCACAGTTTCCGGGCCGAGCACGAGCGCCCCACGCTGGTCCTGGTGCACAGCCACATCGGCTACGGCTCCCCGGTGGAAGACACCGCGAAAGCACACGGTGAGCCGCTGGGTCCGGAGGGTGTGCGGGAAACCAAACGGTTCCTCGGCCTGCCCGATGACACCGACTTCTTCGTCCCGGAGCAGGTGTACGACTGGTTCGCCCAGGGCATCGGTGCGCGCGCCAGCACGGCACGTGGCGCCTGGCATACGACCTTCCAGGCCTACCGCGCGAAGTATCCGGAGCTGGCCGACGAGATCGAGCGGATGCAACGGCGGGAGCTTCCGGACGGCTGGCAGGACGCGCTGCCCACCTTCCCGGCCGACGCGAAGGGGGTCGCCACCCGCGACTCCTCCGGTCACGTGCTCAACGCGCTCGCACAGGCGGTGCCATGGCTGTTGGGCGGCTCGGCCGACCTCGCCCCGTCCACCAAGACCCGCATCACGTGGCCCGGCGCCGGCGATTTCCAGGCCGACGACCGGTCCGGACGCAACCTCCACCTCGGTGTCCGCGAGCACGCCGCGGCGGCGATCGCCAACGGGATGGCGCTTTGCAAGCTCCGCCCGTACTGGTCGACGTTCCTGATCTTCTCGGACTATGCCCGCCCGGCGATCCGGCTGTCGGCGTTGATGGAGATCCCGACGCTGCACATCTTCAGTCACGACTCGATCGGGGTCGGCGAGGACGGACCCACCCATCAGCCCGTCGAGCAGCTCGCCTCGCTGCGGGCCATGCCGGGCCTGCTGGTGTTCCGGCCGGGCGACGCGAACGAGGTGGCCGAGACCTGGCGGGTGGTCGCCGGGCTGCGACGCGAGCCGGCAGCGCTCGTGCTGTCCCGGCAGCCGCTGCCCACCTTCGACCGCAGCCGGCTCGCCGCCGCGTCCGGGGTCGCGATGGGCGGGTACGTGCTGGCCGATGCGCCGTCCGGCGTCCCGGACGTGATCCTGCTGGCCACCGGCTCGGAAGTGGCGCTCGCGCTGGCGGCACGCGACGGGCTCGCCACCGACGGCATCGGAGCCCGGGTCGTGAGCATGCCGTGCTGGGAACTGTTCGACCGGCAGCCACGCCAGTACCGCGACCAGGTGCTGCCCCCGGCGGTCCAGGCCCGGGTCGCGATCGAGCAGGCATCCACGCTCGGCTGGGAACGGTACGTCGGGGACACCGGCGCGATCGTCGGCATGCACACGTTCGGCGCCTCCGCGCCGCTCAAGCATCTGTTGAGGAAGTTCGGCTTCACGCCCGAACGGGTGACGCAGGTCGCCCGGGAACAAGTGGCCGCGCACACCTGACCGCCGTGCAGATCATTCCCGAACTGACCAGCGACACCGTCAAGGGGGGAACGATGACAACGCAAAGACCCATGCAGATCGGCATGGTCGGGCTGGGCAGGATGGGCGCGAACCTTGCCCGCCGGCTCATCCGGGACGGCCACCACTGTGTCGGGTACGCCCGCACCGCGAGCACCGTGCAGCAACTCGTCGACGACGGTGCGGTCGGCGCCTCATCGCTCGCGGATCTCGTCGCGAAACTCGACAAGCCGCGCGCCGTCTGGCTGATGCTGCCGGCCGCGGTCGTGCAGCCCACGCTCGATCAGCTCGTCCCGCTGCTCGACCCGGACGACGTGGTGATCGACGGCGGAAACTCGTACTACCGCGACGACATCGCCCGCGCCAAGCAACTCGCCGCGCACCAGATCCACTACCTGGACTGCGGTACCTCGGGCGGCGTGTGGGGCCTGGGACGCGGATACTGCCTCATGATCGGCGGCGACAACGAGGCGGTCACGCGGCTCGACCCGATCTTCAAGACCCTCGCACCCGGTCGCGGCAGCGCGGAGTCCACGCCGAGCCGGACCCGTGACGGGACCGCACCCGAGGGATACCTGCACTGCGGCCCCAGCGGCGCCGGCCACTTCGTGAAGATGGTCCACAATGGCGTCGAGTACGGGATGATGGGCGCCATCGCGGAAGGGCTCTCGATCATCAGGCACGCCAACGCCGGCAAGACGGCCCGTACCGTCGACGCCGAGACCACGCCACTGCGTGACCCGGACGCATACCAGTACGACATCGACGTCGCCGAGGTCGCCGAGGTGTGGCGGCGTGGCTCGGTCGTCGGATCGTGGCTCATGGACCTCACCGCCGACGCGCTGGCCCGTTCACCCGAGCTGGACGACTTCGCCGGGCGGGTGTCGGACTCCGGTGAGGGCCGCTGGACGGTCCAGGCCGCAATCGACGAGAGCGTGCCCGCCCCGGTGATCACGACGGCGCTCCTCGAGCGGTTCGAGTCGCGGGGGCTCGGCGAGTTCACGGGCAAGGCGCTCTCCGCGATGCGCAGCGAGTTCGGCGGCCACGCGGAAACGAAGGTTTGACCACGGTGCGCCACGAGATCTCAGCACCGTCGGCCGGCCCGGGGCCGCCGGCCGATTCATGACAGGTCACGCAGGAGTTCGGGGTCGACGGTGGCGCTGCGCCGCACGACCGACACCTGGCCTCGTTGTTCGAACACCACGAACCGCACCGAGGCGAGCTCGTCGACGCCGTGCTGGCGCAGCAGGCCGTCCAGATCCTGGCGGGTCAGGCCGGTGCGGCGGAGCTCGTCGTCGAGCACCTTGCCGTCGGCGACCAGCAGTCGTGGCGGGTGGTCGATGAGCTTGGCGAACAGCGGCCGGTAGCGCAGCCGGGCGATGAGCCGGTGGGTGAGCAGGACGGTGATCAGGGTCGCCGCGCCGGCGAGATACCCGGCGTCGTGCGCGTTGGGCACCCGACCGACGATGGCTCCGGCGGCGACGGCCGCGACGAAGTCGAACGCCGACATCTCGGCCAGCGTCCGACGTTCACCGATCCGGAAGCAGGCCACGGCAGTGACGTACAGCAGCAACGTCTTGGCCACGACCCACCACACGTCGTAGGCGGATCCGAACACTTTTGCCACGGTCGCCGCTACCCGATCCGGTTGCACGGCAAACGCCGCACGGCTGCCGGGTAACCGCCCATCGTCCGACTGGCCGTGGGGCGCCCGGTCCGCCTTCGTCCGCGAGCGACACGCGCCCATCGATGCACCATTTCCGACAAGAGACCAATGGCCGAGGAGGCAATTCCCATGAAGGCGATCGTGGTGACGGACCAGGCTGCGGGAACGGCCGGAATGACGCTGGTGGAGCGGCCCGAGCCGTCGGCAGCGCTGAACGACGTCGTGGTTCAGGTTCATGCGTCGGGATTCGTCCCGACCGAGATGGAGTGGCCCTCGACCTGGACCGATCGCGTCGACCGTGACCGGACACCGTCGATTCCCGGGCACGAGCTGGCCGGAGTGGTCACCGCTCTCGGGTACGGCACGACTGGCCTGTCCATCGGACAGCGGGTGTTCGGCCTCACGGACTGGCATCGCGACGGCACCCTGGCGGAGTCTGTGGCCGTCGAGGCACGCAACCTCGCGCCGCTGCCGGGCGACGTCGACTTCACGGTGGGCGCCAGCCTGCCGATCTCGGGCCTGACCGCGTGGCAGGGGCTGTTCGAGCACGGCCGGCTTCAGGCGGGGCAGCGTGTCCTCGCGCACGGCGCGGCCGGGGCAGTCGGGACGATGGTGACGCAACTCGCGCGCGAGGCCGGCGCGTATGTCATCGGTACGGGGCGCGCTGCTGACCGTCAGAAGGCGCTCGACTTCGGCGCGATGGAGTTCGTCGACCTCGACAACGACGCCCTGGAAGACGTCGGCGGCGTCGACCTGGTGTTCGACGTCATCGGCGGAGACATCCAGACTCGGTCCGCGGCCCTGATTCGCGCCGGAGGAACACTGGTGACCGTCGTCGGGCCGCCCGAGGCGCGCCCCGCAAACGGCCTGGCGATCGACTTCGTCGTCGAGGCCGATCGCACCCAACTGCGTGAGATCGTCCACCGGGTGCGAGACGGACGACTGCGGACAAACATCGGCACCATCGCAACCCTGGACGATGCCGTCGCCGCCCTCAACCCGACCGGGCGGATCAAGGGCAAGACGATCATTAACGTTCGTCCATGAGATGACTGATCCATCTCAACCGTCGGCGGCGACGCTCCTAGCCCGTCTGGTCGGCGCGCCGCCACCACCGCACCGTGGCACCCACGGCCACGACGCCGACGGCGGCCACGGTGATCGGGCTCCACCAGCCGGCGTGCTGACCGTCGGGTCCGGTGACGCCGGTGTACAGCGCGGGCACGGACCACGGGAAGTAGGCGCCGTAACCGAGGGCGGCGACGATCTGGGCGCTGAACACGGCGCCGAACAGCGCGCCGACAGCGGCGAGGTAGCCCCGGCCGGCGCTGGCGGCCAGCGCGAAGGGGAACGTGAGCAGCAGCGTCATCCCGGCGGCCGCGACCAGTCGGCCGAGCCCGTGCGTGGCCGCGCCTGCGGACCAGCCGGGCAGGTCGAGGATCGCGCCGCCGGCGATGCCGAGCCCACACAGGTACAGGGTGAGCACCGCGGACCAGCCCGCGGCGACGGTGAACTTGGCCAGCACGATCGCCGTGCGGCTCGTGGGGAGGGCGAGGAGGTCCTTGACGGTGTGGTCGGAGAACTCCCGCCCGAAGATCCAGATGATGAGGACGCCGAAGATGCCGACGCCCCCGATGGAGCTGATCTGACCGAGCAGCGCCAGGTGACCGGGCCAGTCGGCGGTGATGGTCGCGAGCTGCGCCTTGTCGCCGAGCAGGCCCAGCTTCCTGGCCCGGCCGGGGTCCTGGCCGATGTACATGAACAGGGTGCCGACGGCGCCGGCGACGGTGAACCCGAGCAGCGTGATCCACCACATGCGGGACCGCCGCAGTTTGACCGTTTCGGTGATCAGTGCCGCGGTCATCGGTCGGCTCCCGGTTCGGTGACGAGGCGCAGGAAGTACCGTTCGAGGTCCTCGCGGTCGATGACGAGCTCGGTGGGTGGGCAACCGGCCCTGACCAGGACCGTGGCCACGTCGTCGGAGCGGCGCGGGGCGTCCGGCCCGGTGACGGCCAGGCGGTGCCCGTCGACGGGTTCGCACGGGTAGCCGGCGGCGGTGAGCGCGGCCCGGGCCGCAGGCAGGTCACGGGCGGACACCAGCAGCCGCTGCCGGAGCCGGTCGGGCAGTTCGGCGGCGTCGAGCTGTTGCAAGAGGCGGCCGTGGTGGATGACGCCGATCCGGGTCGCGGTGCGGGCGACCTCGGCGAGCAGGTGGCTGGACAGGAAGATGGTGGTGCCGTGCCGGTCGGCGAGGTCGCGCAGCAGGGTGCGGATCTCCACGACGCCGGCCGGGTCCAGGCCGTTGGTGGGTTCGTCGAGGATGAGCAGCCGGGGCCGGTGGATGAGGGCCTTGGCCAGGCCGAGCCGTTGCGCGTTGCCGAGCGACAGTGCCCCGGCCCGCCGGTCGGCGTAGCCGGTGAGGTCCAGCCGCTCCAGCACGTCGTCGACGACGTCCCGGGCGGTGATGCGGCGCAGCCGGCGGACCAGGTGCAGGTTCTGCCGGACCGTCAGCTCCGGATACGCCGCCGGTGTCTCCACGAGGTGGCCGACGCTGTTCCACGGGCCGGTGCCGGACGATCCGACCGGCGCGCCGAGCACGGTGACGCTGCCGGCGGTGGGCCGGATCATGCCGAGCAGCATCCGGATGAGGGTGGTCTTGCCGGCGCCGTTCAGGCCGAGCAGTGCGTAGATGTCCCCGGCACGCACGTGCAGGTCGAGCTGGTCGACGGCCAGGACGTCGCGGTAGCGCTTGCTGAGGGTCGTCGCGGCGATGACGGTGTCAGTCATGCTCGTCCAGTTCGACGGCGGGCCATTGCAGCAGCCGGGCGCCGAGGACTGCGGCCTCGAGGGTGAACCGCTGCATCGGTTCGGTCGGGGCGTAGCCGGTCAGGGCGGTGATCCGGTCGAGGCGGTAGGTGACGGCCCGGCTGGTGAGGTGCAGGACGCGGGCGGCGGCGGTGATGTTGCCGTGGTGGTCGAAGAACGCGGTCAGCGTGTCCAGCATCGGCTGGACGCCGCCGCGGGCGTCGCGCAGCGGGCCGAGGACCGACTGGACGAGGTCGACGATCGCGGCCCGGTCCCGCAGGAGCACCGGGAACACCAGCAGGTCCGCGGCGTGCAGCACGGGTGTGGTGAAGCCGAGCCGGGCGGCGAGGTGCAGGGCGTTGCGGGCCTCCTCGAAGGACCGCATGACCCCGGCCGGCCCGGACTGCGGCCGGCCGACGCCGATCTGCCAGCCGGACGGGCGGCCGAGCACGGTCAGCAGGTGGTGCGCGAACTCGCCCGGCCCGCCGCGCAGCGTGCTGGGCAGGACGCACACGAGGAGCCCGTCGCGGACGGCGACAAGGACGTTGTGCTGCCCGAACCGTCCGGTGAGGCCGGCGTCGACCCGCACCACGACCTCGTTGGTGAACGGGGCGTCGGCCCGGGCGACGGCCACGACGTGCCGGCCGGCGAGCAGCAGCCCGAACCGTTCGGCCTGCTCGGCCAGCCGGCCGGCGTCGTGCCGGCCGTGCAGGAGGTCGTCGATGAACTGCTGCCGCATGCGGGCATCGACCAGCGCGGCCTGCCGCTGCGCGCTGTCATGCCCGTCCAGCAGTGCCGAGGTCACGTCCCGCAGCGCCGTCACCAGTGCCCGCCCGGCGGCTCGGGCCTGACCGGCGGTCACGGCACCGGGCACCGGGTCGGCCGCGGCGTGCTCGGCGACGTGCAGCGCCGTCATGACCAGGTCGCGGACCCCGACGCCCTCGGCGGCCGCCGCCCCGCCGAGGTGCCGGCACGTGCTGAGCTCGGCGGCGTCGGGCCGGCGTCCGGTCCGGGCCGTCGCCGCGAGGATGTCCCCGAGCGCGGCGGCCAGGTCGTCGGTGGTGTCAGACACGGACGTCGCGGCGGTCGAAGCCGCGCAGCGCGAACCCGGTCAGGGCCGCCGACCCGGCCAGCAGGACCAGCAGGTAGCCGACGTGGAAGCCGGCGTGCAGTGGGTCGCCGCCGAGGTAGTAGTGAAACGGTGAGAGCCAGCGCAGCGGCTCCAGCCATGACACGCTGCGGCCCAACGCGAAGATGACGTATCCGGCCATGGCGACGGTGCCGGCCACGCCGAGCGCGGTCGCCCGCCGCCCGGTCGCGGCGCCCACGGCCATCGACAGGGTCGCGTGCAGCAGGCCCAGCGCGAACAGCCCGACGCTGGCGGCGGTCACGTCGACCACGCTCACCCCCATGTGCAGAGTCTGGCTCAGCAGCAGCGGCAGGACCAGCAGCACCAGCCCGAGGCCGCCCATGACGGTCAGCAGCGCGCAGTACCGCTGCCACACGAACCGCTGCCGGCTGATCGGGTTGGCCAGCAACAGGTCCAACACGTGCCGGTCCTCCAGACCGGCGACGGCCTTCGCGCCGAACATGATGCCGGCCATGCTCAGCAGCAGCGGCCCGATCACGCTGTACACGGTGCTCTGCAGGTATCCGGCGCCGGTGGTCATGTCCTGCAGCCCGAACGCGACGGACAACCCCTTCGGCATCGTGTCGGTCTTCAACGTCAGCAGCGCGTCCTGGTCCCGCAGGCTCGCCCAGGACCCCAGGTACACCAGCACGAACACGGCCAGGCCGACCGCCCAGCCGACGGTGGCGCGCCGCCAGTCCCGCACCGTCTTGACCACGAGCGGGGACATCAGGTCAGGCAGCATGGTGCGCACCGTCCTGGGCGTAGTAGTAGCTGAGGAACGTCTCCTCGAGGTCCGGTTCGGTGGAGATCAGGTCCACGACCGTGTGCCGGGCCGCCGCCTTGATCAACGCGTCGAGCTTGCCGTCGACGGTGCACCGGACGACCGCACCGTCGACGACCAGGTCGGTCACCCCGGGCAGGCCGGCGAAGTCGCTCGCCGGCACCGCACCGTCGAAGTGCAGTTCGACGTGCCGTTTGGCGCGCTTGCCGAGTGACTCGACTCTTTCGACCGCGACGAGGCGGCCCTGCCGTACGATCCCGACCCGGTCCGCGGCGTGCTGGACCTCCGCGAGCAGGTGCGAGGACATGAACACCGTCTGCCCGGCCCGGCGGGACTGCCGTACCAGTTGCAGGAACTCCTGCTGCATCAACGGGTCCAGGCCACTGGTCGGCTCGTCGAGGATCAGCAGGTCCGGGTCGTGCATGAACGCCTGTACCAGCCCGATCTTCTGCTTGTTGCCCTTCGACAGGTCCGTCACCGTCCGGCCGAGGTCGAGCTCGAACCGGTCCGCCAGCTCCACGATGCGCTGCCGCGCGACACCGCCACGGGCGTCGCCGAGGAACCGCAGCAGCTCACCGGCCTTGTCCCGGCCGTCGAACGCCAGCTCCCCCGGCAGGTAGCCGATCCTGCGGCGGGCCGCCACACCGTCGCCGCCGCGCGGCGCGGCGCCCAGCACCCGCACAGTGCCCCGGGTCGGGCGGATGAAGTCGAGCAACAACCGGATCGTGGTCGTCTTCCCCGCACCGTTCGGCCCCAGATAACCGAACACCTCGCCGGCCTCGACCGTCAATGTCAGGTCCTCCAGCCCGCGTTGCGAGCCGTAGAACTTCGTCAGACCGTCGGCCTGCACCACCGCGGTCATGAGGGCCGCCCGCGGGCCGTGTTCAGGATCGTGCTGTCGTCCATGCCGGCAGCATCGCCCCGGCGGCGGCACCGCGCCAAGGCCGGCATCCGGACGCGTTCGGTGCGCCGATCCTTCCGATGTCCGGAACGCCGCCACCCGCCGAGACCGTGCCGGTCCGTGGTCACGCCGGCTGCGGGGACCGCGGCCCGGTGGCGGCCAGGCGGGCGTGGATCTGTTCGAGGTCGTCCGGCAGGTGCAGGTCGTCGAGCAGGCCGGCGGCCCGCTGCCAGGCGGCCCGGGCCTCGTCGACGGCGCCGGCGGCGCGGTGTGCGTCGCCGAGATGTCCGAGGATCATCGCCTCGCCGTGCCGGTCGCCGAGGTGCCGGCAGCGGTCGAGGGCTTCCCGGTAGGAGGTGATGGCCTCGTCGAACTGGTGCAGGTGGAACTGGGCGAAACCGATGCTGTCCCAGGTGTTGACGTGATCCGCGAGGGCTTCGAAATCCTGGAGCAGCTCCAGCGCCGCACGGCAGGAGGTCAGCGCCTGGGCGTGGTCGCCGAGCAGGGCGTGATACCAGCCGACCACGTTCAGCGCGCGACCTTTCCACCGGCCGTTGTCGACCGTCCCGAACGCCTCGAATGCGCGGCGGGCGTGGTCGAGCGCCTCGGCGTACCGTTCCTGCCGTTCCAGGACCAACGCGATGCTGAGGTGGACCTGGCCCTGCCCGACCGGGTCGCCGCAGCGGCGGGACAGCTCCAGCGCCGCAGCGAGGTGGCGGTGGGCCGCGCCGTAGCGGCCGGTGCGGGTGTACGCCCGGGCGAGGCCGCGCCGTGCGTGCGCCTGGAACGCCGGTTCGCCGGCACGTTCGGCGGCGGCCAGCCCGGCCTGCTGGACCTCGACCAGGGCCGCCCACTGCCCGTGCCAGTCGAGGAAGCTGGTCAGCGTCCAGGCCAGCCGGGTCGCCGCGGCGTCGAGCCCGGCCACCACCGCGAGCGCCACGGTGCGCAGCAGGACGGGCTGCTCGCTGGTGAACCATTCCAGCGCCGCCCGGCGGTCCGCGACGGGCTCCGGGACGACCCCGGGCTCGCGCCGGTCGAAGACCAGTTCCTCCCACTGGGCACCTAGGAGCAGGTCGGCGTGGTACGCGGTGTGCAGGTAGTGCTCGATCATCCGGCGCACGGCGGCGGCCCGTTGATCGTCCGGTTCCTCGGCCGCCACCCGCTCCGTCGCGTAGGCCCGCAGCAGGTCGTGCAGGAGGTATCGGCCGCCGGTGTGCTCCGTCAGCAGGTTCGCCAGGACCAGCTCGGCCAGCAGCGGCTGCGTCCCGGCCACCGGCAGCCCGGCCAGGCTGGCGGCGGTGGACACCGGCACGCCGCCGCCGGGGTGCAGGCCGAGCAGCCGGAACAGCCGGGCCGCGGCGGGCCGCAGCGCGCGGTACGACCACCAGAACACCGTGCGGACCGCGCCGTCCGGCTCGTCGCTGTCCAGGGCGTCGAGTGGGGTACGGGCGTCGCGCAGCTCGGCGGCGAGGGACGACAGCGCGGCCCGCGGGCGGGTGGCGGCGCGGGCGGCGACCAGCGCGAGGGCGAGTGGCAGCCCGGCGCAGCGGGCCACGATGGCATCGATCGCCGCCGGCCCCGCCTGCCCGCGGTGCGGTCCGACCCGGCGCAGGAGCAGCTCGGTGGCCTCCTCCGGGCGCAGCAGGTCGAGCGTCACGGGATGCGCGCCCGTGGCGGCCACCAGGCCCGGAAGCTGGTTGCGGCTGGTCACCACCACCAGGCAGCCCGGCGTGCCGGGCAGCAGCGGGCGGGTCTGGGCGCTGTCGCGGGCGTTGTCCAGGACGATGAGCATCCGCCGGCCGGCAAGCGCGGTGCGCAGCAGCGCTGCCCGCGCCGCCAGGTCCGGCGGGATCCGTTGCGGCGGCACGCCGAGCGCCTCGATCAGCTGGCTCAGGGCCTCCCCGGCCGGCATCGCCGCGCCGCTCGGGTCGAAGCCACGCAGGTCCAGGTACAGCTGGCCGTCGGGGTACCGGCCGGCCATCCGGTGCGCCCAGTGCAGCGCGAGGGCGGTCTTGCCGATGCCGGCCGTGCCGGTGATCGCGACCGTGACCGGCCCGGTCGCCGAGGCCCGGGCGGCCAGGTCGGTCAGCTCGGCGAGCTCCGGGCACCGGCCGCTGAACTGCTGCACCGCGGGCGGCAGCTGCCGCGGTACCAGCGCCGGTGGCTGCGGGGCGGCCGGGCCCGCGTCGCCGCGGCGCTGCTCGTGGACGCGGTCGCGGGCGGTGGCCAGGGCGCCCCGCTCGGCCGGACCGGCGCCCAGCAGGTCGACGAGGACGTCGAACCGGTCCGTCGGCGGCAGCGTCTTGCCGGTGAAGTACTCGGCCACCGCGGTGTGCGACCAGCCGGTGCGGGCGGCGAGGGTCCGGTAGGACAACTCCCGCTCGCCGCACCGGCGGGCGTGCCGGCGTCGCAGCGCACGCAGCAGGCCGGCCAGCTCCGCCAACGTTTCCACGCGGCCCGCGGCGTCTCCCAGCAGCTGCTCGTCCGCGCCGAAGACCATCCGCCACCTGCACCGGTCGGGACCACCTACTCACAGCAGGATAGGTCCCGACCTTCCGCGGCAGCATGGGCCGATCGACGGGTGTCGTTCGGTCAGTTGTACGGGTTGTCCTTCAGGATGCTCCGCTGGCGCTGCTCCCACAGGGGGTAACCGTTGCTGCCGGAACCGTAGTACGACCCGTGGAACTCCACGGTCACGTTCCGCACGACACCGCCGGGGACAACCTCCCCCGTCACCACGCCACCCAGGGCCGAGGCGCCGCCGCACGCCGGCAGGCCGGTGTACGCGGGGTACAGCGGGAACGCGTAGGTGCCGTTGACGTACACGTAGGCGTACGGCGCCGTGAAGCTGTTCTGCCGGCACATGGTCAGCGAGTAGCGGAACATCGTGTTGCCGTCATCGAACTCGACCGTGCCGTCGATGCTGCCGATCAGCTGGTTCCCGTTGCTGTTGAGCAGCTGCCAGTGCACGGTGCCGAACTGCGGACCGTAGGTGGCGTGCGCCGGGACGGCGGGCAGCGCGATGACCCCGATCGCGGCCGCCGCCGTGACGAGCAGGCGCATCACGCGACGCGTGCGGAACTTCGACATGTGTCACTCACTCCCAGGGACGATGAGACGGCTCCGGCCACGGGCGGCGACGACCGTGGCCCTGCGCCACATGATGCGGAGGCGGGCGCCGGCCGGACCGCGATTCCGTCCATTCACGGACGACGGCGTACATCGGCGTGCGGACCCCTCTTCCGCTGGGACCGCCGCCCGGACGGCGCGGGTCTGCGTTTCAACCGCACGAGATGCCCCGCGGCGCAGGTCGCTGTACAGTCCCGCCCGTGCTGTCAACAGTCGAGGCGTCGGTGCCCGTCCTGTACGTCTCAGACGTCGACCGGTCCGTGCCGTTCTATGCCCTGCTGGGCTGGTCCGCGCTGCGCACCGGCGGTGACGGCACGTCGCGCTGGTGCTACCTGCGCTGCGGCGAACTGACGATGCTGCTCGCCGCCGTGCAGCCACGGCTGATCACGGTCGAACTGCCGCTGCTGGTGTACTTCTACGTCGACAACCTCGAGGCCGCCCTCGACGCGCTCAACGCCGGCGGGTACGCCGCGGAGCGGGTCGGCTACCCCGACCACGCACCGGGCGGTGAGGGCCGCGTCCGCGACCCGGACGGAAACGTCATCCTGCTCGGGCAGCGCACGGCCGTGGCGGCGGAGAACCGCAAGGCGGCAACCGGCGCGGAGGCCCGCTTCTCGCTGATCCGGCAGGCGGCGGAGGCGGTGAGCCAGCGCGGCGGGGCCCCGGAGCACTGCCAGGTCGGCCAGTCCGACCGCACCCGATGCGAGGAATCCGCGCAGGTCAAGCTCACCGACTCGTGGGGAGACTCGGCGTGGGCCTGCACCACGCACACCGAAGAGGTGCTGTTCAACGTGCGGGGCGCGTTCATTGCCGTCGAGGACGGCGAAGGGCTCGGCCAGTTCCTCAGAGGCCGGACCGACCGCCGCCCGGCGCATGACAACGGGAACTGAGCAGCCATACGTAGAACGGGAAGGCAACAACACCCCACAAGGCCGTCAGTTCGTCCCGCGGCACGTCGGGGTGTAGCCGTAGCGGGGCAGGTGGACGGTCCACTCCTGGCGGGTGAGGCCCTGGTGGACGGCGTTGCACGCGACCGTCTCCGGCGATGCCACGATGCGCTTGGCCCGGGTGGTGTACCAGGTCACGACGGTGTGCATCCCGTCGGTTGCCAGCAGTTGTTCGCCGCCGGAGGCGAACGCGACGGTGGTGACGCCGTCGGCGGGGCCCTGGAAGGTCTGCAGCTTCTTCGGATGCCGCGGATCGGTGTTGTCCCAGAGGGTCACCGCGCCGGAGCTGGCGCCGGTGGCGAGCAGGCGCGAGTCGCGGTCGTAGGCGAGGGCGAGGACACCGCCGTCGGTCGACTGCAGTGCGGCGGTGAGGGTCAGTGGGTTGATCGTGGCGCGGTCTGCCGGCCGGCCGCTCGCGGTGGTCGTGGCCGGCTCGGCGCTGGGCGTGCCGGTCGCAGCGGTGGCCGCCGCAGGCGACGCGCCGAGTGCGGTGGCCGGCGCCGACAGGCTCGGTGAGGCGGCAAGCGGGCCGGTCGCGGTGGTCGTCTGCGCGTCCCAGACCCGGATCACCCCGTCGCCGCTGCCGGCGGCGAGCACGGCGTTGTCGGGGCTGAACGCCAAGGCGTGCACCGCGCCGGCCGGCTCCGTCAGGCGCGTCATGAACACCATGCGTGCGGTATCGCGGATGTCATAGACGAAGACACCGGCGCCCACGGTACCGATGGCCAGGCGCCGCTCGTCGGGGCTGATCGCGAGCTGGGCGATCTCCTCGGTGGGCAGGCCGAGCATGTCGATCGGGAAGGTGATGGCGTGGAAGGCGAACACGCCCGAGACCTTCACCGGGTTGCGGGGATCGCTGAGGTTGTAGAGGAACGTGGACCCCTGGGCGGTACCCACGGCCAGCAGACGACCCGACTCGCTCAGCGTCAATGCGGTCACGGTGTCCAAGTCGGGGATCGTGGCATAGGGCTTGACGTCGTCGGTGCTGGTGTCCAGGAGCTGCACCTCCGCGTCGCTCGGTGGGAACGGTCCCGTCCGGCTCGCCCGCGTGCCGACCGCCAGCAGGTGCCGCTTCGGATCCGCGGTGGCGACCACCCGTGGCGCGTTGGGGCCGCTGGAGGTGCTGAGCACGTCGGGCTCGGCACCGTCCAGGACGGCCAGCGCCTGGACGAGGCGCCGGTCCGCCTGCAGCGTCAGCCGGTGCGCCTCGGACACGACACCCTCGGTCGCGTACCGCACGATCGACCGGTCGCTGCGCCACACGTAGAGCGCGGTGTCGCCCAGGCTGAACTCCGCGGCCAGCGGGATGCTGGCGTCGCTGGACAGCGCGCCGACCTGGACCGGCCGGGACGGGTTGCGCACGTCCCACAGCCGGACCGAGGAGTCGGCGCCGATGGTGGCCAGATACCTGCCGCCGTGGCTGAACGCGGCCGAGGCCAGGGAGTGGGCGTGGCCGGGCAGGGACGCGAACACGGTGCCCGCGGGGCCGGTGCTGACGAGCATCGCGGCCGCGTTGTTCAGGGTGCTGCCGCCGACCAGTGCGAGGGTGCCGTCCGGCGCCAGTTGCACGACGGTCTTCGCGTCCGGCAGCGGTTGGACAGGGGCATTGTTGTAGTTCGACGCGTTCGGGTACGCCTGCGCCATCGACGGGAGATCCGCGGTGCGGACCGAGCTCGGCGGCGCCGCGGACAGGTCCCATCGGGTCAGCGTGTCGAGCGTGCTGGACACGAGCGTGTTGTCCGACGCGTACGCGAGGGCGACCACCGCGGGGCGGGACCTGCTGATGGCGAACTCGTCGCGGGCGTACTCCCGGACGCTGGGGCGGGTGGTGGACTGCATCGTGCCGGTCTTCGCCGGTCGGGCCGGGTCGGCGAGGCTCCACACGGACACCAGACCGTCGGAGTCACCGGTGAAGATCCGCGCACCGTCCGGGCTCGTCGCGACCGCGGTGATCCGGTGCTTCGCGTCCATCGGTGCCGCCCCGACCACAACGGGATGGTGCAGGTCGTGGATGTTCCACACCGTGAGCGGGCCGTTCGACGCGAGGGTGGTGAGCCGGTCCTTCGCCGGGCCGAAGAAGACCTGCTCGACCTGCCCGGCGGTGTCGGGCAACGTGACCCTGTCCTCGGATCGGCCGTCCGGGACGTCCCGCAGCTGGACGCGGTACGTGGCGGTCACCGTCGCCGCCAGTCCCCCCGGACCGGCGACGAACTGGACCACGTCGTCGTCGACGGGCACGGGGCCGAGGTAGCGGCTGGATGCCAGGGTCGCGACCAGGCCGTCGTGGGCCTGTGCCCGCAACTGGGCGTCGCCCGTGTCGGCGGCGAACCGGGCGGCGGTGACCCCCCAGCGCAGCGCCGTCTCGGGACGGCTGCCGGTGTTGGCCTGCGCCTCGGCGAGCAGCTGCCGGGTCGTGTCCCGCCGGGCCTGCGCCCGCTCCTCGGCCGTCGTGACCCCGATGGCGGTGGACGACGCCGCCACCACCGCGACGCCGACGAGCGCCGCGGCGATCCATGCCTGGCGGCGACGGCGGACGGCGCGGTCCACCCGATGCCGGGCGTCCAGGCCCGCCACGACGAACCGCCGGCCGGCGTCGCTGAGATGGCCGCCGTCCAGCAGCAGCCGGGCCGTGTCCAGGCGGGCGCCGCGCAGCAGCTGGGCGTCGTCATCGTCGGCGGCCCAGTCATTGGCGGCCCGCTCGACCGCGTGACGGTCCCGGAGGGTCTTGGCGTTGGCCTCGATGGCCTGGCTGAGCGGCGGCCAGTCGGACAGGAACGCCTCGTGGGCGACGGAGATGACCGGCCGGTCCGCCTCGGTGTCGACCACGAGCAGGCGGCGGGCGACGAAGCAGTCCAGTTCGGCGTTGACCTGGTCCGACAGTTCGGCGCGGGCGACCCGCCGCCGCGCCGGACGGCCCTCGTCGTCGACGGCGATGAGCTGCAGCAGCCCGGCGAGCACCTCGTCCTCGTCGCGTCCGGTGGCGTTCGCCGCCGCGGTCAACGCGTCGTGCGCGCGACCGCGGACCGCGCCGCGGACGCCGCCGAGCGCCTCGTACGCGCCGGCCGACAGGTGCCCGCCGCGGGTGACTCCCGCGGCGAGTTCGGACAGGGTGAACGCCAGCAACGGCAGCGCCTCACCGTCGCCGGTGTCCGCCACCAGCCGCTCGGTCAGCTCCTCGTCGACGCCGATGCCCGCCAGCCGGGCCGGTCCGCGGATGACCGACGGCAGCGCGTCACGCTGCAACGGCCGCACCGCGAACGGCCGCACCGCCACCGCCGCCAACGACGTGTCCGCGAGCAGCGACGCGAGCAGTTCCAGGCGCATCGACCCGACCAGGCGTACCCGGTCCCCCGGCACCGACGACACCGCCCGGGCGAAGTCGCCACGGGCGGTCTCGCTCGCGTCGTTGAGCAGCTCCTCGACCTGATCGACCACCACCAGGAGCCGGCCGTCGGGACCGTCGGGTGCGGCGGCGAGCAGGTCCGCGACCACGTCGGCGAACCCCTCCTCGGTGCCGAGCCGGTGCACGACCGAGGTGGCGGTCCAGTCGAGACCCAGGCGTTTGGCGGCCGCGGCGACGGCCACGGCCAGCGAACCCATCGGGTCCTTGCCCGGCACGAACACCGGCAGCGCCAGCCAGCCCGGCTCCGCCGCGAGCCGGGGAATGAGCCCGGCGCGCAGCAGCGACGACTTGCCACAGCCGGACGGTCCGATCACCAATGTCATCGCGCCCGCGCGTTCCGGCGGCGACCGCAGCACCGCGGCCAGGGCATTGATCTCGGTCTCCCGGCCGAAGAACACCTGATGCATATCGGTGTCGAAAGGCTGCAGACCGGGAAACGGACTTCGTCGCACATCCCAGCCGGTGCCGCCGTAGGCGTCGATACCCCGCAGCGTTCGGCCGATCCGGTGCTGCCAATCGCCGCTGTCGTCATGGTCGACGACCTGAACGGCCCGCAGCAATGGGTGGTGTTTCGCCGGGCCGCTGCGCACCGGCAGCAGCCGGCAGCCGAGGGACCGGGCGATGCCCAGCTCCGCCGAGCACCACGCGGAGGCGGTGTAGTCGGCGGTCACCAGGCACAAGACCGCGTCCGCCCAGCGCAGCCGCTCATACAGCCGCTGCTCCCAGTCATCGCCGACGGGGATGCCGTGCTCGGCGTCCCGGTCGAAGAACACCTGGTGACCCTCACCGCGCAGCCATGCGACAAAGCCCTCGGCGAGTAATCGGTCCTCCGTTGCGTAGCTGACGAAGACGCGGGCCAAATCAACTCCCTGAATTCATCTCCGGCAACAACGTCGCAATTAGACAGCCGTCCGCCGCTCGATCACGATCCTCCTTTCGTACCCCGAAGAACGACCGACGCAGCACGAACATTCGCCGCCGGGCCAGTAGTCGTTCCACGGAGTACCGATGATTTTCACCGATCACTCCAGCGAACAATGCGATCTGATTTCGCGTTTCCTTGGATCAGGTCGCGCTGATACCAGGTGCCTGACTTGCCCCCGAGGTCGGCCGGACCGGCCGGGCCGACCGGCACGAACCCGGCCTTGGTCAGCACCTTCTGGGACGCGGCATTGTCGCCGGCGGTGGCCGCCCGCAGCGTGCGCAGCCCGTGCCGCGCCACCGCCAGCTCGCACAGCTCCCGCACGGTCGCCGTCGCCACACCACGGCCGGCGACGTGCTCCGCGACCCGGTAGCCGAGCTTGGCAATGCCGTCCCCGACGTCGTACAGGTTGAACCGGCCCAGCACCGCGCCGTCCTCGGCGACGAGCACGTAGAACACGCCGGTGCCGGCCTGCTGTTCGGCGAGCAGGGCGCTGTGCCGGTCGGCGAACTGGTCGAAAAACTCGTCGCCGCGGTCGGAGATCGACGCCGCGAAGTAGGCGCGGCTCGCCAGCTCGAACGCCAGGACCGCCGGGGCATGGCCGGCATGCAGCCGCTGCAGCTCAGGCACCGCCCAACCGTACCCAGACAGCGGACCGAGGCCACCTGAGTTTCCGCTGACTGTCGAGCCTCTCAGACACAGGACATCAGCGTCCGTGATCGACAGTCAGCGACGTCGCGGGCGTGCCGCTGTCGAGCAACCCGAACCGGCGGATGCGATCGGCGCCGACCTGGTCACCGGCCCGGTCGCGCAGCTCGGCAAGGAACCGCAGCGCGTCGGTGTCGCCGAGCTGGACGGCCTGCCGGGCAAGCCCCTCGGCGCCGACGTGGTCACCGGCCCGGTCGCGCAGCTTGGCCAGGAACCGCAGCGCGCCGGTGTCGCCGAGCTGGACGGCCTGCCGGGCAAGAGCTTCGGCGCGGGCGTGGTCACCGGCCTGGTTGCGCAGCACGGCCACGAGCCGCAGCGCGCTGGTGTCGCCGAGGTCAAGGGCCCTCCGCACCAGCGTTTCGGCGCCGGCGGGGTCACCGGCCTGGTGCCGCAGCACGGCCAGGAGCTGCAGCGCGCTGGTGTCGCCGAGGTCGGCGGCCTGCCGGGCGAGCACCTCGGCGCCGTCCTGGTCACCGGCGTGGTCGCGCAGCTCGGCCACGAACCGCAGCGCGCTGGTGTCGCCCAGCTCGGCGGCCTGCCGCGCGACAGCTTCGGCGCCTGCATGGTCACCGGCCCGGTCGCGCAGCATTGCCAGGAGCTGCAGCGCGCTGGTGTCGCCGAGTTCGCCGGCGCGCCGAGCAAAGGCCGCGGCGTCGGCGTGGTCACCGGCCTGGTCGCGCAGCACGGCCAGGAACTGCAGCGCGCTGGTGTCGCCCAGCTCGGCGGCCTGCCGGGCGAGCACCTCGGCACCGGCGTGATCACCGGCGTGGTTCCGCAGCTCGGCCACGAGCCGCAGCGCGCTGGTGTCGCCCAGCTCGGCGGCCTGACGGGCAAGAGCCTCGGCGCCGGCGTGATCACCGGCCTGGCTGCGCAGCTCGGCCACGAACCGCAGCGCGCTGGTGTCGCCCAGCTCGGCGGCCTGCCGGGCGAGCACCTCGGCGCCGGCGTGATCACCGGCCTGGTCGCGCAGCACGGCCACCAACCGCAGCGCGCCGGTGTCGCTGAGTTCGCCGCCCTGCCGAACCAGTGCTTCGGCGCCGACGTGGTCACCGACCTGGTTCCGCAGCACGGCCAAACGCCGCAGCACGTCGGTGTGGCCGAGCTCGACAGCCTGCTGAACCAGCGCCGCGGCGCCGGCCTGATCACCGGCCTGGTACCGCAGTTCGGCCACGAGCTGCAGCGCACCGGCGGCGCTGAGCTCGATGGCCTGCCGAACGAGCGCGGCGGCGCCGGCGTGGTCACCGGACTGGTCGCGCAGCACGGCCAAGCGCCACAGCGCGCCGGTGTCGCCGAGCTCAACGGTGCGCTGGTAGAGCTGGACGGCGCGTTGGTAGCGGCCGCGCTGTTCGGCATGTCCGCCGAATTGCCGCAGTATCCGGGGGTCGGTGAGGGCGGCGGCGGCATTCCAGAAGCCCGGGGGCGGGAAGGTGTC
Source organism: Dactylosporangium sp. NPDC049525 (assembly GCF_040676755.1). Taxonomy (NCBI): domain Bacteria; kingdom Bacillati; phylum Actinomycetota; class Actinomycetes; order Micromonosporales; family Micromonosporaceae; genus Dactylosporangium; species Dactylosporangium sp. NPDC049525. Next base: position 32,816 of record NZ_JBFAPO010000032.1, read on the forward strand.
GGCGCGTTCGGCGCGGCCGGTCTGTTCGAGGTAGTCGGCCAGGCGGTAGTGCGGTCCGCCGGGTTGGGTGCGGTCACCGGGGCGGGGGCGGATGCGGATGAGTGGTCCGGGAACGCCGTGGCAGGGTTTGGCGGTGTAGGCGAGGGCCTGCTCCAGCCAGTCGTCTCCGGCCTGGTCCCACTCGTGGTCGGTCAGGTATCCGGGTGCGGCCTGTTCGAGGAGAGCATGCGGGATCGGCACCGGATGGCCGAGCCGGCGGGCGTCGATCGCCGCATCGATCACCGCCCGGGCCACCGCGCCGGCCTGCTCGTAGCGCTCGATCAGCGCCGGTACCCCGGCCAGCTGCTGGGTCACCTGCCCGCCGGGCGCACGCGCGGCGAGGTCCAGCCGCGGGTCGCCGCCCGCGCTGTCACGCAAGGTCTGCAGGTCGGCGTCGGTGAACGAGTCCGGCACGCGGACGCCGGTGCCGGCCAGCAACGCTCGGGCCTGGGCGTACGGGTCGGCCCCGCCAGGGGCCGGTTCGGCGGTCAGGGTGTCCCAGTACTTCGGCCACATCGTCGCCAGGATCAGCACCGGCCGGCGGCGCGGGTCGTGCAGCAGCGTGCGCAGCCCGGCGGCGACCTGCTCGCCCAGGCTGGGGTTGTGCGGCAGGAGCAGGTAGTGCTGCGCCTCGTTGAGCCACAGCACCGTCTCGGCGCCGACCTGCGCCAACGCCGCCACCGCGGCCTCCTGCCGGGTCGGATCGATCGGGTGCCACAGCCGCCACCGCCCCGGCAATGCCTGCACCGCCTCCCAGCACGCCCGCGTCTTGCCGGTCGACGACCCACCGACCAGGGCCACCAGGCGGCTCTGCCCCGCGATCACCGCGGCGACGGACTCCGCCAGCTGCGTGTCGTGACCCCGCGGCACGTACGGCGGCAGCACCGGCAACGCGCCTGCCCGCTCCGGTAACGCAATGCTCCGGTGCACCTCCAGGTCAAACGGGTCGCACGCACCGATCGGACGGCCCAACCGCGGCGGCGGCATCCGCGCCGCCACCAGCAGTTCACGGATCTTCCGGTCCGCCTCGGCCGGGTCACCGCCACCGGCGCGCGCGAGAAGCCGGGCCACCGTCACCGCGTCGTGCAACTTCGCGGGGAGCGCCTTGCCGCTGATCATCTGGTGGACGACGTCGCGGCCCGGGTTGCCGAGCACGTCCGGGTCCTCGGCGTCGTCGGTATCGATCCGGCGGACGAGCTCGTCCAGGGTCAGTGGCCCGGACCGCAGGTACAGCTCGTACAGAAAGTCCCGAAACGCGGCTACTGGGCCCTGCGGCAACTCCACCCGGACGATCGGCCGGGACGAACTCGGTCGGCTTTCGTCGGCACTCATCGGCAACCAGCATCACCTACCGGCCGCGACGCGCACCAGTCGTCGTCGCTCATCGGGCTTCAGGTTCGGCCTGAACCGGGTGCCTGACCGTGGAGGAACAGCCGGCGCCGGCTCAACCGAATGTTCCTCACCACTGAAGGAGCCCCCGATGACCAAGCAGCCCGACAACCACGGCCAGGACCGGCGCGCCAGGCTCGCCGCGGCCGCCATCAGCGGCCTCCTTGCAGGAGCGGCCCGGGCCGGCTTCGACTGGCTGCTGCCCGCAACTACTCCAGCGCCCTCGTCGCGCCGTGGCTGTGGAACGCGCAGAAGCAGGTGTTCCTGTCCACTGAGG
>NZ_JBFAPO010000032.1:34530-128993 GCF_040676755.1 Dactylosporangium sp. NPDC049525
AACCCGCCGACCCTTTGTTGTCGCGCCGGGCGCCGGTTTCCTCGGCCGGCGCCGGGGGCACACCCGTCTGGCCCGGGGGGGTCCGCCCCCGGACCGGGTCCGTCCCACGCGGCCGCCGCGAATCGTGGCTCAGCCCGGGTCGCGGAGACTTGCCTGCACCATGGACATGAGGCGGACCAGGAGATCGTCTGCCCGGTTCCAGTCGACATCGGCCCGGTCGGCGGGGTACACGAGGTCGATCGCGGCACCGTCAAGGAACGACTGGCGAATGAAGCGACTTCCGGTGAAGATCGGCTCCTCGCCCTCGTCGTCAACGGTCGTGTAGTGCCCGTCGACCAGGGCGGCGGGGTCCCACGAGTCGTCGAGGCGGACGTACAACCCGTTGCGCAGCAGCCAGCCCAGATAGTCGCCGTCGGGCCGTTCGTCGGGCTCGAGATCCCCTTCGAACATTTCGGTGAGCAGGTCGCTGCCATCATCCGCCGCGTCCAGGGCCCACACTGCGGTGGACACGAGGTCCTTGTCGATGAGCCAGAGGCAGGTTCGCCCGTCGAGGATCAAATCGTACAGGTCGATGAAGATCTCCTTCGGTCGCCGCAGCGCGCCGCGCAGCACGTCGAAGGCAATGTGGCGTTCGGTCCGCAGCCACGCAAGGAGACGCTCGGCGCGGGCCTGCCCCTTGTCGCTGACGACCAGCTGGACCGCGAGCGGCATCGGGTCGGAGCGATCGATTCGGATGGTGTTCGTCTCCGGCTTGAACGCGAAGACCTTCAGCCCGGCGCGCAGCGCATAGTCGCGTTCGAAGTTCACCCAGCGCGACTCGGTCGAGCGACCGCCTTCCAGGTAGATCAGGCCGCCGCACGACAGGATGGTTTCCACGATGCCGTTGCTCACGGCGTTCTTGGGGTCGACGTCCAGGCGGGGGAAGATGACCGTCTCGACACGTTCGGGCAGTGACGCGATGAGCGCTCTCACGAGTTCCGCGTCGTCATAGGCGTGCGAAATGAACACCCGACCCGGCAGTTCGACACCGGTGTCGGCGAGCTGTCCACGCATTGTCGGCACCCTCTCGGCAAGGACTGAGCCACCGTACCGGGTTCAGGCGTGGGCCAGTGCGAGTCGCTGGTCGGCCTCGTCCGGGGGCAGCCACGACGCCCCGTCCAGGCTTGCCTTCTTCGTGTTGAACGCGGAGACCCAGAGGCCCGCGGCCCAACTCGCCTCGATCTCCTCCGTGGTCCAGGCCCGGCCGGCGGCGCGCTGGTAAGCCTCCAGGAACGCCGCCGACTCGGGCACCGTCGCGGCCCTGGGCACCATCCCACACGGCCACACGGCCGCGGCCAGTCCGACCAGCACGGCCTCCGGCGCGGCGGTGACGCTGTCCCAGTCGTGGACCACCAGCGGCTCGGCGCCGTCCCAGCGGATGTTCTGCGCTTCCCAGTCGCCGTGCCCGATCACGACGCGCCCGCCGGCCGCGGTGCGCACGAACCGGCCCAACCGGCGGCGGACCCGCGCGCCGGTCTCGTCGAGCCATGCCGTCGCGTGCTCGGCCGCGTTCAGGTCGTCGGCGCGGTCGTCGGCGGGCGGCCAGACGCCCGGCAGCGCATGGTTCCACGCGGTCCACGGCAGGTCCGGCGCGAGGGTGCCGACCGTCGCCGGCCGGGGCGCCAGCGCGATGCACCGCGCCAGCAGCGCGGCGAACCGGGCGGCGTGCTCGGTGTGGTCGGTGTCCGGCGCCGGTGATCCTCCCGGCACGGACGCCTCGGCGCTCACCGCCAGGCCCTGCTCGACGACCGGGCCGGTCAGCGGCTCGGGAGCGGGAAAGCCGGCCCGCCACAGGGCTTGCTGCACGGCCGCGCACGCGGCGAGGCGGGGCGAGTCCGGCCGGACCTTGACGACCACCTCGCGCCCTCCGGCCAGCCGCACGCCGAAGACCCGCGACAGATGAGCGGAGATCACCTGTACGTCCTGCGCCGCGGCGCCGAGATGGTGTCTGCACCAGCGATCGACGTCGAACGTCACGCGCCAAACCTACGCGGCTGCGCCGGCGGGTGCTCCGGTGCCTGGTCGGCGTTCAGTCGGGGAGGTCGGCGATCGTTCGGGCCCAGTCGCGCATCGGCGAGTCGGATGCGGTCGCGGTGTAGCGCCGGAACTGCTCGCGGCTCTCGGCGCGGCGGATACCGCCGTGCATCACGGGCGCCTGATGCCCCCGCATGCCGGGGTCCGGTTGCCAGGTGGCCGCGACCCTGGCGGCACCGTCTCTGGGTGACTCCAGCGCGAAGTACACCTCGCGCACGCCGAGCGCCATCGCCGCGCCGAGACACATGACGCACGGCTCGAGGCTGACGGCCAGTCGCAGCGGCTCGGAGTGATCCACCCAGCCGAGCCGCTCGTCGCTCTCCATCATGGCGAGCAGGCCGGCGTGCACCAGCCGGCGGCCGCGGCCGCGTTCGCTGGTGTACGCCCAGCCGACGACATCGTCACCGGACAGCACCACAGCACCGATCGGCAGCTCGCCGGCCTTCAGACCGGACTCGGCGGCCTCGATCGCGGCGCCGACCATCTCCTCGGGGGTCACCCACCTATCCTGGCCCACCCCGGCCGGGGACGCATACAGCCGACCAGCCACCCGCAGGTGACGCGGACGGACAAGATCGACCTCCGTCAGGGGATCAGGGCGACCTTCCCGCCAGGGTGCCCGCCGCGGACGAGGTCGAGCGCGGCGGGGGCGTCGCTGAGCGGAAACGTCCGGGCGACCGGGACGACGAGCTGGCCATCGGCGGCGAGGTCGAGCAGGCGACCGCGGACGGCGTCGCGGAACGCCGCGCTGTCCGGCTGCGCGCCGCCGATCGCGGCGACGCCTGCCGCCCGGGCATGCTCCGACGCGACGATCGTCACGGCCCGTGCGGGGTCGTCGAGCAGCTCATGCACGGAGTCGATGGCCTCGTCCGTGCCGACGGTGTCGATGACCGCGGCGATGCCCGCCGGTGCCGCCGCACGGACCCGGTTGACGACGCCCGGCCCGTACGTGACCGGTTCGGCCCCGAAGCCGCGTAGCAGTTCGGCGTTGTGCTCGCCGGCGGTACCGACGACGCTGACGCCGAGCCGTCGCGCCTGTTGCAGCACGCTGACACCGACGGCGCCGGACGCGCCGTGCACCAGGATCGTTTCGCCCGCGCCGACGCCCGTGACGTGCAGCGCCTCGGCCGCGGTCGTCCCGGCGAGCAGCAGGTTGGCGGCGGCCGGGAAGTCCAGCGCGGCCGGTTTGGCGAAGACGTCCTTCGCCGGCACGGTGACCTGCGAGGCGTACCCGCCGCTGATCCGGAACGCCACGACCGCGTCGCCGACGTTGCCGCCGCCGGAGGCGATCGCGGTGTCCGGCCCGATCGCGCTGATGACGCCGGCGACCTCGTAGCCGATCGGCAGCGGCAGCGGCCGGTCGGGGCCACGGGCGGCGGCGAGGTGCTTGTAGTCGGCCGGGTTGACGCCCGCCGCCCGCACGTCGATCGTCACCTCACCCGCCGCGGGCGCGGGGACGTCGGCCTCGACCAGGGTAAGCACCTCGGGCCCGCCGAACTGCGGCGCGATCCACTTCACTGCCATGTTCGGGACTCCTTCGTCACCGGACGTCGCTGCATGCCTGCTGTCCTTCAGCCCGTGCGCAAGTAGCCCATCCACGGGATGCGCGTCCGCTCCACCCGGAGATCCGGGCCGTCATATGGAAGCCTGGGACGCGCGGGCGGCTGGTAGCGGACGGCTCAGCGCATATCACCCGCACAGAGGTGTCAGCGGAGTGCGATTTCGCCCGTGTGGACGGCACGCATGGCGCGCTCGACCGTCTCGTGGTGTTCGCCGACCGGAGCCACGTAGCCGATGACGTCGCGCGCGGCGTCCTCGCCGAGCGTCCGGGTGATCACCCAGGTGGCGAGGTACTGCGACGCCAGGCAGCCGCCCGCCGTGGCGATGTTGCCCTCGGCGTGGAACGGCGCGTCCAGCACCGTGACGCCGCAGGCTTCGACAAAGGGCCGGCTCTTCAGGTCCGTGCATGCCGGCATTCCGCCCAGCAGCCCGAGGCGCGCCAGCACCAGCGCGCCGGAGCACTGCGCACCGATCAGCTGGCGCGAAGGGTCGAGCGGCAATCTGGAGATCAGCCGGTCGTCGGCGACCACGTCGCGCGTCCGCACCCCGCTGCCGATCAGCACGACGCCGGCCTCGGTCACGAACTCCATCGGGCGCTGCCCGGTCACCTCGACGCCGTTCATCGACGTGACCACCGGCGTCGGCGTCGTGATGAAGGCCTCCAACCCGTCCTTGCGGCACCGGTTGATCAGCGCGGCGGCGATGAAGCTGTCCAGCTCGTTGAACCCGTCGAAGGTGACCACCGCTACCTGCATCACAACTCCTTCACAGACGACATCAGAGACGACATCAGTGCTGCACTCTGCCCGGGCGCGCCGGGGCGGGTCGAGAGCCAATCACCGGCTCCCGGCCCACCCGGGACAGGTCACCTTCAGCGGCGCTGTCGGGTTCCCGCCTCATCGGTGAATTGACCGAATTGGGCGGGTCCCGGCTTCCTACCGTGCCGGGGATGAAGCGACCGTTCGTGCTCAGCCTCGCCGCGCTGATCGTGCCGGCGGTGCTCCCATTCGTCTCCCCGGGTCCCGCCGCAGCCGCTCCGGTCGGCAGCGCCCGCATCGCGTTCTCGCGCAACGACGACCTGCCCGGCACCGAGCACGAGATCATGTCGATGACGTCGACCGGCACCAACGTGGTGGTGCTGACCAACACCCCGGCGGTCGTGGACCTCGATCCGGTCTACTCCCCCGACGGCAAGCGGATCGCCTTCACGCGCTGGGGTGCCGGTCCCGACGAGCTCTGGGTGATGAACGCCGACGGCACCGGCCTGGCCGTGGTGCCCGGCAGCGGCCGGGCCCACCACCCGGCCTGGTCGCCGGACGGCAAGCGGCTGGCCTACGCGCGCATGGAGCCGGTCCCGCCGTACACCGCGCACATCTGCATCCGCGATCTCAAGGGCGGCAGCTATCAGCTGCTCAGCGCGACGCCCGGCGCCAACGACTGGGCACCCGCGTGGTCGCCCGACGGCACCCGGATCGCGTGGAACCGCTGGATCGGCGGCGCCAGCCAGCTGCTCGTGCTGACGCTCAAGGGCCTGTCGTTGGACCAGTTGACCCCGTTGACGCCCGGCCGCGACGACGCGTGGCCGGACTGGTCGCCGGACAGCAAGCAGATCGTGTTCAGCCGCTTCGAAAGCGGCGCCGGGATCGGCAGCAGCCTCTACCGCATGTCCGCGAAGGGCGGCCCGGTGACGCTGGTCCTCGCCGGGATCCCGCTGGTCAACGACACGTACTTCACGATGCCGGACTGGTCGCCGGACGGCACGAAGATCGCCTACGCCGGCATGGACGACGACGAGGGCTGGGGCAACATCTACACGATCACGCCCGACGGCAAGAACAACACGCAGCTGACGTTCGGCACGGCGACGGACATGTCCCCCGACTGGACGGTGGCCTGACCCGGATCCGTGCGCTACCTGGACAGCGGCGAGCCGATCGGCACGGAGGTCATCGCGTAGATCCGCACCAGGTCGTGGAACCGGCGCCGGCCGGCCGCGTCCGGCGGTGGGAGCAGGCCGGCGTGGACGAGCTCGTCGAGGCCCGCCCGCGCCGACGCGACGGTGACGCCGGCGACGTCGGCGGCGCGGCCGGCGAGGACGGCCCGCAGCTGCCCGGCCCGCTCGTCCTCGTCGCGGGCGATCTGCCGGGAGTGCACGCCGAGGGCCTTGAGCAGCACCGTCAGGGCGTCGCCGGTGGTGACCGGCTCGGGTTCGATGCCGCGCAGGTCCAGGTAGTAGCAGCCGTCGGGGAACCGGTCGCGGTGCTGCTCGGCGACCCGGATGGCCAGCGCCGTCTTGCCGACGCCGGGCGGCCCGTGCAGGACGGTGACCGCCGCCGAGCCGGCCGCGACCCGCCGGCCGATGGCGGCCAGTTCGGCGTCCCGCCCGACGAAGTGCACGCTGCGGCGGGGCAGCTCGCAGCTGCGCGGCCGGCCGGCGGTGGTGGTCGTCTCGCGTCCGGAGCGGCCCAGTGCGATGAACGCCTCCGCGTCGGCGGGTGCGAGGCCGAGCCCGGCGGCCAGCGCGGCGACGGTCCATGGCTGGGGCGCCCGGCTGCGGCCGCGTTCGGTGTCGCTGATCGCGCGGACGCTGACCCCGGACACCTCCGCCAGGGCCTCGATGGTCAGCCCGGCCCGCACCCGCAGCGCCCGGAGCCGCGGTCCGAGCTCGCTGCGCTGCACGGGAAAAACGCTATCGGCGCACGACCCGCCGGCCTCGGCCGTCGGCGCATGATCATCGGCTCACAGTGCACGGGCGTCGACGCCGGAGCGCCGCCACTGGCTCGGCAGCATCCCGTAGCGGGCCCTGAACCGGCGGGTGAAGTGCGTCGCGTCGCGGAACCCCCACCCCTGCGCGACGGCGGCGACCGACCGGTGCCGGCTCTCGGGCAGCAGCAGCTCGTGCCGGGCTCCCTGCAGCCGCTCCGCGATGATCCACTGCTCGAGGCTGAGCTCGGCGGCGGCGCAGACCTGGTACAGGTGACGCAGCGACACGTTGTGCGCGGCCGCGATCATCGCCGGGCCGAGGTCGGGGTCGGCGAGGTGCTGGCGCACGAACGCCCGGACCCGCGTGAGCAGCGTCTCGGCGAGGACCTCGCGGGTGTTGCGTTCCGCCCGGCCGGCCGAGGCCAGCAGCGCCCGGACCAGGTCGACGCTCGCCGCGGCGACCGCGGCCGACGCGGGGTCCGCGACGATCCGCGCGGGATCGCTGGTCAGGTGCGCGATGTGGTCGGTGACCAGGCGGCAGAACGGGCTTTCGTGGATCCGCGGTGCCGCCCGCCGCACCGTGTCGACCGGGAGACCGAGCTGGTCGAACGGGATCTGGATGCACCCCGCGGCCCCGTCCCCGGACCACGAGTAGTCGTAGGCGCCGGACAGGTCGACGGCCAGCAGCTCCCCCGCCGGCACCAGCCGCTGCTGCTTGCGCTGCTCGAACCGGCCCTGCGAGCGCAGCTGCACCGACAGCGCGATGACCGGCATCGCGTCCTGCCTGGCCAGTTTGTCCGTGCGCAGCAGCCGGATGCCGGACGAACGGTGGGTGAAGATGGTGGCGTTGCCAAGGTCCCACACCTCCATCCTGGCGTGCACCGGCCCCGCCGGGTCCTCATGGATGACGTGGCAGGGCGCGGAGGCGTACATCATCGCGGTGTGCACCGCTTCCACCCGGTCCGGCGGTGCAAGGTCCGCTGTGTCCAGCACGTACGACACCGTGCCTCCCCTGTTCCGTGCATACCGGCCCAGTGTGCACGGCGCAGGCCGTGGCGGCGCTTCGCGGGTTTGTCAGCGCGCCTGGGGACGGTTTCGCATGCCGCTGGTACGTTCGGGCGGCGTCCGACCGTGCCCTGGGAATGGAGCTGGCGTGCCCACTACTGTGGTTCTCACAGGTCTCGTGCTCCTTGTGCTGCTGATCGGCGCAGCGTGGGGGGCGCGGCGCTTGGCTCGTCGCTCAGCGCAGGTGAGGCCACCCGCGGTGGCACGGACACCGGCTCGGAGCCTGGCCGCGCCGCCACGGCCGCCGGCCGGCCCGCCTTCCGTGCCGCCTTCCGGGCGGCCGGTCAGTCCGCCTTCCGGATCCGCGGGTCAGCGGCCGTCCACCGGACCGGCGGTCGTGCGCCCGCCGGGCGGGGCGCACCTGGGGATCGACTTCGGCACGACCAACACGGTCGCGGCGCTGCGCGCCCCGGACGGTCGCCGGGTGCCGTTGCTGTTCGACGGGCTCCCGCTCCTGCCGTCCGCGGTCTTCGCCGGGGACGACGGACAGTTGCTGGTCGGCAGGGACGCGACGCACCTGGCCCGGACGTCGCCCGACCGGTACGAACCAGCACCCAAGCGGTGCATCGACGACGGCAGCGTCCTGCTCGGCGACCGCGACTATCCGGTCGTGGACCTGGTGGCGGCGGTGTTGTCACGCGTGCGGGACGAGGCACAGCGGGCCCTGGACGGGCCGGTGCACCACGTGACGCTCACGCACCCGGCGGCATGGGCCACGCACCGCCGGGAGGTGCTCGCCGCCGCGGCGTCCCGGGCGGGCCTGCCGGCCGTCACCCTCGTGCCCGAGCCGGTCGCGGCCGCCCGGTTCCTCACCGGCCTGACCCGCACCCCGGTGCCCGAGCACGCGGTGGCCGTGGTCTACGACTTCGGCGGCGGCACGTTCGACGCCACCGTCCTGCGCATGACCGCGGGCGGTTTCACCGTGCTGGCCACCGAGGGCCTGCCCGACGCGGGCGGCGTCGACGTGGACGCGGCCCTCGTCGCGCACATCGGCGCGGCGCACGCCGCCCGTGACCCCGATGCGTGGCAGCGCCTGACCAGTCCCGCCACACCGGCCCACCGGCGGGCCCGGCGGACCTTCTGGGACGACATCCGGCACGCCAAGGAGATGCTGTCGCGCACCGCGTCCACGACGGTGCACCTGCCGCTGTTCGAGCACGACGTGCTGATCACCCGCGACCAGCTGGAGTTGCTGGCCCGTCCGGTGCTGGACCGCACCGTCGCCGCCACCCGCTCCGCGCTGGCCGCGGCCGGCGCCGCCGCATCGGCGCCGGCCACCATCTTCCTGGTCGGCGGCTCCAGCCGGATCCCGTTGGCCGCGACGTTGCTGCACCGCGCGTTCGCGGTCGCCCCGACCGCGGTGGACAGCCCGGAGACCGTCGTCGCCGAAGGCGCACTGCTGGTCAAGCCGGCCTGACGCGGTTCGGTGCCGCACGTTCCTGCCCCATGTCTCCTCGGCCACGTTCGGGTCGACGCCCGGCGCGAGTCCTTCGCCCGGACGGTACGCCCCCGCTGACCTGGGCGGACAGGGACAAGTGTCCCGGTTTCTGTCCCGACTTATGTCCCGGATGGTCGGGCCTGTCCCCATTTCGTGCCACGGTCCACGGTGGAGCGAACCGGCCGCTGCGCGCCGTTTTTACATTCCTCTCCGTCACCACCCACGGTGATGTGTCCAGAGGAGAACACATTGAAACGACACCTTCTTCGAGCCGGCGCGGTCGCGCTGGCCGGTTTGCTCAGCGCCGTTGTCATTCCCTCCGGCCCGGCCAGCGCCGAGCCCATGTGCGACCGGCCGGTGCCACCGCCGGCGTGTGGTGACGGCGGCGAGGAGGACCCGCCGCCGGCGCCGCGGGACATCCCCGTCCACGGCACGCTCGACGCGGTCACCTACGTCGGCAACGCCGTGCGGGTCAGCGGCTGGGGCATCGACCGTGACAGCGGCGCCGCCCCGCTCGTCGTCGACATCTACATCGACGGCGCGTGGAAGCGGACACTGACCGCCAACACGTACCGCCAGGACGTCGCCGACGCCTACCCGTCCTACGGCGCCTACCGCGGTTACGACGCCACCGTTCCGGCCGGCCTCGGCACCCACCAGGTGTGCGCGTGGGCGATCAGCGTGGTGCCGGCGGGTGCAGCGAACCCGGGCAACCCGCAGCTGGGGTGCAAGACGTACACCGGCACCCTCGCCGCACCGAGCAACGTCCGCACCATCTCCAGGGCGCAGGACGGCACCACGGTGCTCGGGTTCAAGGACAACTCCGTCGAGGAGACGTCGTTCCGGATCACCATCACCCGGCAGTACTGGGAGCCGTACACCGACCCGCGCTGGGGCCAGCTCTACCGTGCCTACTACGTCAACCGGGAGATCACGGTGCCGGCGCAGGCCGGCACGGCCGAGGTGACCGCCACGACCGAGACCTCGGGATCGGACTGCCGCACGACGGTGTCCGCGATCTCCGGTTCCTTCCAGAGCGCCCCGGTCTCCACCGGCTGGTGCTGATCGGGTAGGTCACGGCCGGTGGGCGGGGCCGGAGCCCCGCCCACCGGAGGCTCAGCTGGTGTATGCCTCGAACTCGTAGATGCGGGCGGCGGCGTCGGTGTTGCTGGTCGGCGCCAGCACGTTCAGCCGCAGATAGCGCGCGTTCGTCGCGGCGAACGTGTGGGTGGTGACGTTGGCGGTGTTCCCGCGCGGCGACGCGACCGTCGTCCACGTCGTGCCGTTGGTGCTGACCTGGATGTCGAAGTCACGGGTGTTCCAGGCGGCGTTCTCCCCACCCGCGCCGGCGTGCCGGATCACGACCCGGCTGACCGACTGGCTGGAGCCCAGGTCGACCTGCCACCACTTCGTCGCCCCCAGCGAGCACCACTTGTCGGCGTTGCCACCGTTGACCGTGCCGTTCACCGCCTTCGCCGGCGCCTCCGTCGCCGCGCACTGGCTGTCCGCGGTCGCCGGCTTGTTCAGCGCCAGGTTCGTGCTCGGGGTGCCGGTCGTGGCGGCGGTCACCGCGTTCGACGCGCCGGACCGGTTGCCGGCCGCGTCCTTGGCCACGACGTAGAACGTGTAACTGGTGGCCGCGGCCAGGCTGCCGACCGTAAACGTGGTGCCGGTCGGCGAGCCGACCAGGACGTCGGTCGCGCCGTTCTCCCGGAACACGTCGTAGCCGCTCACCCCGACGTTGTCGGTCGAGGCATTCCAGGCCAGCGAGATGCTGTTACTGGTAGTGCCGGTCACCCGGTTGTTGCCCGGCACTGACGGCGGCGTGGTGTCGCCGCCCGCCAGCTCCTTGATCCGCACGTTGCGGAACGACACGTCGTCGCCCGTGCCGTGGTTCTGGATGCCGATGTACCCCTGCACCAGCGAACGCGCCGGCACGGTGTTGGTGAAGTCGTTGATCAGCCTGCCGTTGAGGTACACGCGCAGCCGCTCACCCTCGACCAGGAGCTCGTAGGTGTTCCACTCGCCGGGCGGGTTCAAGGCGGCGTTGCGCGCGGCGAGGTCGGCGGACTTGAAGCCGTAGATCGACCCGGTGGTGCGGTCGTCGGTGTCGGTGGCGTCGATCTGGACCTCGTACCCGTTGTTGATCGCCGAGTTCGGGTCGGAGCTGGCCGGGAAGCCGACGAAGACGCCGGAGTTGTCGTCGCCGGGCATCCGCCAGTCGAGCTTCAGCGAGTACGCGCGGAACTCCTTCGCCGAGTACCACAGCATGCCCAGCCCGCCGACGGACGTCAGCGTGGCGTCGCTGTTGGTGAAGCTGCCCGGGCCGGCCTGCGACCAGCCGGTGGTGGACCCGTTGTACAGCGTGGTGTACCCGGTCTCCGGACGGCAGTCCGCCTTGGTCTTGCCGGCCGCGTACCGGATGCCGCCGAGCAGCTGGTTGCGGAAGTTCGCCTCGCTGTAGGACGCGATGGTGTGCCCGAGCCCGGTGTAGAACGACCGTCCGTTGTCGATGGTCTTGCACCAGGTGATCGGGTGGTCCGCGCCCATCGTCCCGCCGGAGTACGAGCTCTCGTCCAGGGTCGCCAGGACGCGCGCCGTCGAGCGCGGGTTGGTCTGGTAGTTGTACAGCTCGTCGCTGCGGGTCCAGACCTGCGGCAGGTGCGCGGTCGCCGCGTGCGCGCGGTTCTCCACGCGGACGTTCACCTGCTGGATCGCCGGGTGCGACGCGAAGTACGCGCCGACCAGCGTGCCGTAGAACGACCAGCCGTACTCGGTGTCCGCCGCCGCGTGCACGCCGGCGTAGCCGCCACCGCCGCGGATGTAGGACTCGAACGCGGTCTGCTGGGCGTCGTTGAGCACGTCGCCGGTGGTGCTGAGGAACACGACCGCCTCGTACTGGGCGAGGTTGCCGGTGGTGAACGCGTTGGCGTCCTCGGTCGCGGTGACGGTGAAGTTGTTGGCGGCGCCCAGGTCGCGGATCGCCTGGATGCCGGCCGGGATCGCGTCGTGGCGGAAACCCGCCGTCTTGGAGAACACCAGCACGTCGTAGGCGGTGTCGGCGGCCTGGCTCTGCGGCACGTGGGCAAGCGCGAGCAGCGTCACCGTGACGGTGGCGACGCCGAGCAATCTGCGGAGGATCATGATCTCTGCTTCCCTTCGGGCGTAGCAGGACGGTGGGCGGAGCCGGAGCCCCGCCCACCGCAGCGTCAGCTGGCGTATGCCTCGAACTCGTAGATGCGGGCGGCCGCATCGGTGTTGCTGGTCGGCACCAGGACGTTCATCCGGACATACCGGGCGTTCGTCGCGGCGAAGGTGTGCATGGTGACGTTGGCGGTGTTCCCGCGTGGCGAGGCGACCGTCGTCCAGGTGGTGCCGTTGGTGCTCACCTGGATGTCGAAGTCGCGGGTGTTCCACGCGGCGTTCTCCCCGCCGGCGCCGGAGTGCCGGACGACGACCCGGCTGACCGACTGGCTGCTACCCAGGTCGACCTGCAGCCACTTGTTGGCGCCCACCGAGCACCACTTGTCGGCGTTGCCACCGTTGACCGTGCCGTTGACGGCCTTCGCCGGTGCCTCCGTCGCCGCACACTGGCTGTCCGCGGTCGCCGGCTTGTTCAGCGCCAGGTTCGTCGCCGGCGGCCCGCCGCTGTTGATGGTGACCGCGTCCACGTCGAACAGCGAGCCCGCGCCGCCGGTGAAGACCAGGAACAGTGTGGTGACGCCGGACGGCAGGTTGGACAGGTTGCCGGTGACGTTGGTGAACGTCTCGAAGCTGCCGGTGTTCGGCACGGCCGCGCTGCCCAGCAGCGTGCCCGTCGCCGAGCCGGCGCGCAGCGACAGGGTGCCGCCCGGACCGCCCGAGGAGACCCGCGCCGTGAACGAGGTCGCGCCGCTCAGCGCGTACGGCGTGAAGCTGATCCACTCGCCGTTCTGGATGTCGCCGACGGTCCGCCCACCCTCGGCGGTCGTCTTGTTGAACAGCCCGACGCCGGACATCGCACCGTAGTGCTCGGCCTGGCGGTGCCGCGGCTGGGTGATGTTCTGCTTGTGCGTGGTGATGCCACCGTTGTCGGTGTACTCCGCGTCCCACACCCCGAAGACGTTCGCGGCGGCGTCGTGCTCACCGTCGACCGGCACCGTGATCGTGCCCGAGCAGCCGGTCTGCGACGTGATCTGGTGCGCGTGGCTGTCGTGGCCCAGCAGATACGTCATCCGCACCCGGCTGCAGTTGATCGCGCCGTCCTCCGGGTCGGTGACCTGGATCTGGTACGACACCGTGTCGCCGAAGCTGAACAGCTGGCCGTTGGCCGGCGTGATGAGGTTGACCGTCGGGGCCGTGTTGCCGACGCTGATCTGCACGCTCGCCGTCGCCGACGCCGGTGGGTTCGCGTTGTCCCGGACGGTCAGCGTGGCCGTGTAGGTGCCGGCGGTGCTGTACGTCTTCGTCGGGTTGGCCGCCGTCGACGTGGTGCC
This sequence comes from Dactylosporangium sp. NPDC049525, assembly GCF_040676755.1. Lineage (NCBI taxonomy): Bacteria > Bacillati > Actinomycetota > Actinomycetes > Micromonosporales > Micromonosporaceae > Dactylosporangium > Dactylosporangium sp. NPDC049525. The sequence continues at coordinate 47,845 of NZ_JBFAPO010000032.1, forward strand.
GTCGCCGAACGCCCACGAGTACGTGATCGGGTTGCCGTCCGGGTCGCTGGAGCCGGCGGAGGAGAAGTTGACCGTCAGCGGCGCCGGGCCGGACGTCGGGTTCCCGGCCGCACGGGCGATCGGCGCCCGGTTGGTACCCCGGCCGATGTACTCGATGCGGTACAGCGCGGAGAACGAGTCCGGGCTGCCGAAGCCGGTGCCGTAGTCCAGCACGTACAGCGCGCCGTCCGGGCCGAACGCCATGTCCATCACCTGGGTCCCGGTCCACGGGAAGCCGATGATGCTGCCCGGCGTACCGTCGCCGTTGACGTGCACGGTCTTGATCCAGCGCCGGCCGAACTCACCGGCGAAGTAGTGCCCGTCGAAGTCGGCGGGGAACTTCACCGTCGACGGGTTCGCGGCGTCGTAGCGGTACACCGGCCCACCCATCGGCGACTCGGACCCGCTGCCGAACTCCGGCGGCGAACCGGCGTCACCGGCGTAGCGGATCCACGACGTGCGGGCGGCCGGCAGCGTCTGCAGGCCGGTGTTGCGGAACGAGTTGTTGGTCGGCCCGCCCGTGCAGTTGTACTTCGGCCCGGTGGCGTTGGTGGCGAAGTTCCACTCGTTGTACGTCTCGTTCGTGGTGTTCGTGCCGGTGCAGTACGGCCAGCCGTAGTTGCCCGGCGACGGCACCCGGTCGAACTCGACCTGGCCGCTCGGGCCACGGGTGGAGCTGGTGCTGCCGGCGTCCGGCCCGTAGTCGCCGACGTAGACGACGCCGGTGGCCTTGTCGACGTTCATCCGGAACGGGTTGCGGAAGCCCATCGCGTAGATCTCCGGCCGGGTGTTGGCCGTGCCGGGCGCGAACAGGTTGCCGGACGGCACCGTGTACCCGCCGCCGGTCGCGTTCGGCTTGATCCGCAGGATCTTGCCCCGCAGGTCGTTGGTGTTGCCGGCGGAGCGCTGCGCATCGTACGCCGGGTTGCGGTCGGTCCGCTCGTCGATCGGCGCGTAGCCGGCGGAGTCGAACGGGTTCGTGTCGTCGCCGGTGGTCAGGAACAGGTTGCCGGCCGCGTCGAAGTCGATGTCACCGCCGACGTGGCAGCACATGCCGCGGTCGGTGCCCACCTCGATGATCATCGCCTCGCCGCTGAGCGCCCAGCTGGTGCTCAGCGTGAACCGGGACAGCCGGTTGACGCCCCGCCACGTGTTCCAGGTCGCGGTGGTGCCGGTGGCCGGCGCGTCCCCGCCCGGCGTCGACAGCGGCGGCGCGTAGTACAGGTAGATGAACCGGTTGCTGGCGAAGTTGGGGTCGACGGCGACGCCCTGCAGCCCCTCCTCGTCGTGCGTGTACACCGGGATGTTCGCCACGACCGACGTGGTGCCGTTGACGTCGGTGCGGCGCAGGGTCCCGTTGCGCGCCGTGTGCAGCACCGACCGGTCGGGCAGCACTGCGAGCGTCATGGGTTCGCCGACCTCGGCGACGCCGCGCGCCAGCTCGACCTGCTGCCAGTCGGCCGCGTTGATGGCGGTGTGCGCCTCGGCGACCGGCGCATTGCTGACGACGATCGCCGCCCAGCCGACCAACGACAGCACGGCGGCGTATATCCATCGATTTCTGGACATTTTTCGATGTCTCGGGTACTGGTCCACGGCGGGCATGGGGCGCTCCTTCCCGGACCTGACCGGTCCGGCGACGTGCGGCGGAGGGGTGAGGACGTCCTCGGTGCCGACGCGAGCCGTATGGGGTGGAGGTTGCGTCGGCCCGAGGCGGTGCGGGTGGGGTCGAGCGGGCGTGACAAGGCGACTCTTGACGCAGGCGCGCAGCGCTCGGCGGCGCCGACCGTCGTGACGGTGGCGATCAGTCAGAGCTGCGGACCGGGACCGCGCCGATGGGCGGCCGGCGACGGCGGAGGAACAGGCCGCCGCGTGCGGTCTGGCGGGACACGCTGAGCACGCGGACGGCAGGGGAACCGGCGGGACCGGCACGAGGTGGCATCGGCGGCGAACGCAAGCAACGCCTGCGCATGGCGGACTCCTTCACGTTCCTGGAGGAGCGCGCCGACGCACCTGCTGTGACGGCGTCCCGCGGGGACCGGTGCTAGGGAGTTACCGCCGTCGTTGACGACGACTGTTGCAAGAGCGCCACCGAGTTGTCAACACTTTCATCGGATGAATGGTGGCAAGGCGGGGCACTTGACGACCTTTAAGACACACCCAGGCGGGATTTCAGCTGCATACATCGGTGGTATCACGATCCCGCGAAACGCCTCATCAAGCGGTTACCGAAGCAGTCCACGGGTGCCAGATGTCGCGTGAGCTGCGGCAGCGCGCACCCCTGGACAACGGGTTTGGCGCGGGTATGACCGTGGTAGTTGAGTCAGGCACCCGTCCCGGGACCGTGGAGGTGGGAATGGTGCCTGTCGAGATGACCCGACTGGCGAACGAGTCGACGGAGTGCCGCGCCGCTCGCGAGGAGCTACGGTTGGCCGAGATCGACCTGATGCGCCAGCGCGAGCGGGTGGCCGAGTTACGCCGCAGGATGCCGCCGGGGACGGTGGTCGAGGACTACGTCTTCGAGGAAGGTCCGGCCGATCTGGCGGCGGGGGATGAACCGGTCCGTCAGGTCAGGCTGAGCGAGCTGTTCAGCGGACCTGATCGACCCTTGATCGTGTACCACTTCATGTACGGCAAGGCCCAGCACTCGCCGTGCCCGATGTGCACGATGTGGATCGACGGGTTCAACGCCGTGGTCGACCATGTGGCCCAGAACGCCGACTTCGTCGTCGTGGCTGCGGCCGGCCTGCCGGCGTTGCGGTTCCACGCCCGCGCTCGAGGGTGGACCCGGCTCCGGCTGCTCAGCGCGGGGACCGGCACGTTCAAGTACGACCTGGCCAGTGAGGACGAGGCGGGGGCACAGGACTCGAGCATCTCGGTCTTCATCCTGGCCGCGGACGGAGCGGTCAGGCATTTCTACACGGGCCATCCGTGGATGTCGTCCGACATCCGTGAGCGCGGCATCGACCTGTGCAGCCCGGTGTGGCACCTGCTCGACCTGACGCCGGCGGGGCGGGGCGATTGGTACCCCGAGCTGCGCTACGAGCCCTGAGTCCCAGATCTTGGTCGGGGCGTGGACCGGTCCGCGTGCTGCTCAGGCTCAGGCGTCGGCGTGCCTGCGATCGCTGCCACGGCCGGTCTCGGCGCCGGCGCTGAGACCGGATTCTGCGCCTGCGACGACGGTGGCGGACCGGGACGTGCTGCTGCTGATCGGCTGGCGGCAGCGGGTGGCCTGGCCGCCGTCGTGACGGCTGGTGTCCGGGAGGCTGCTGGAGCGAACCACATCCGGCACCGCCGCAGGGCTTGATCTGACGCACTGCGCCTGCCGAATTCCTTGTCCGTGCAGCTCAACGCGTTCGTGACAGTCAGATGAGCCAGCCGCCGTCGTGTGTCTGTGTAGCTGGGAGTGGCAGCGGGTAGCCGACGGAAGTCTGTCGCGCACGCGGGCCAAGGGGGCGGTGAGCGTGAGGCTGGTGCAGGAGTCCGACTACCGGTTCCGTATCGACCCGTACGGCGAGATGCGGGTGCCCGGCGTGGTGTTCGCCTCGCGGGCGCTGCTGCCCGACCTCGCTGCGGACAAGTCCCTGGAGCAGGTGGCCAACGTCGCGACACTGCCCGGGGTGGTGGGCGCGTCGTACGCCATGCCCGACGTGCACTGGGGGTACGGGTTCCCGATCGGCGGGGTCGCCGCCACTGACGTCGCCGCCGGCGGGGTGGTCTCCCCCGGCGGTGTCGGGTTCGACATTTCCTGCGGCGTGCGGCTGCTCGCCGCCGACCTCAACCGCCAGGACCTCGCCGAGCCGTCGCTGCGGGCGCTGATGGACGGCCTCGCCGCGGCGACTCCCCGCGGCATGAACCGCGGCGCCGTGTGGGCGCTGCGCGATGCCCGGCAGCTGCAGGAGGTGCTGGCCGGCGGCGCCCGGTACGCGGTACAGCAGGGCCACGGGGTGCAGCGCGACCTCGACCGTTGCGAGGACGGCGGCGCGGTGGCCGACACCGACCCCGGGCAGGTCAGCGAGCGGGCGGTGCAGCGCGGGCTGGGCCAGGTGGGCAGCCTCGGGTCGGGAAACCACTTCCTGGAGGTCCAGGTCGTCGACCGGGTCTACGACGAGCCGGCGGCTGAGGCGTTCGGGCTGCGTGTCGGCCAGGTGTGCGTGATGATCCACTGCGGGTCCCGTGGGCTCGGACACCAGATCTGCACGGACCACGTGCGCGTCATGGAACGCGCCATGCTCAGATTCGGTATCACCGTCCCGGACCGGCAGCTGGCGTGCGCGCCGGTCTTGTCGCCGGAGGGTCAGGCGTATCTCGGGGCGATGGCCGCGGCGGCCAACTACGCCCGCGTCAACCGGCAGCTGCTCGCCGTGGCGGCCCGGCGCGTGTTCGACAGGGTCACCGGTCGGGAGCTGGCGTTGGTGTACGACATCTCGCACAACCTCGCCAAGATCGAGACACACGAGGTGGCCGGGGTGCCGCGGCGGCTGTGCGTGCACCGGAAGGGCGCCACTCGGGCGCTGCCGCCGGGCCATCCGGACCTGCCGGCCGATCTGCGTGGCGTCGGGCAGCCGGTGCTCATCCCCGGCACCATGGGCACCGCGTCCTACGTGCTCACCGGCCGGCCGCACGCGCCGGCGTTCGCCTCGACCTGCCACGGCGCCGGCCGTGCGCTCAGTCGCCATCAGGCGGCCAAGGCGGTGCGCGGCAAGGAACTGCGCGATCGGCTGGAGGCCGAGGGCATCGTGGTGCGCGGGGCGTCGTGGCGCGGCCTGGCCGAGGAGACACCGGAGGCGTACAAGGACATCGACACCGTGGTAGTCGCCGCGCAGGGCGCCGGGCTGTGCGCGCGGGTCGCGCGGCTGGTGCCGATCGGCGTGGTCAAGGGGTGAGACGACCGGCTGGTCGGTGTGCGCCAGGACCTGCTATGGCAGTTGGCGGGCGACAACATCGCCGTGCGCGGCGCCTCCTGCTGCGGTCCGGCCGAAGAGGCACCCGAGGCTGACCCGCTTCGTTGCGGCTCACACGTCGATGGTCACCGAGCACGACCAGCCGGCCCCTTCGCGGCCGAACCACAGTTCGTGCAGCGAGACCCCCTTCGGTACCGCGCCCACCAACTCCACCCGGCCGGCGTCGACCATCGACAACCGCACGTCCAGACTGCCGTCACCGGCCTCCACCTGCGCCGCGACCGGAAGCCGGCCAACGGTGTCGATCAGATAGATCACCTCGTCGAGCACCGCGACCAGCAGGTCGGCGTCCGGGCCGGGCCCGGCCCGGAAACGAACGGTCGCGGTCGGCACAGCGCCGGATACCTCGGCGAAGTTGCCCACCATTGCCGCGACCGCCTCCGCCACACAGTGTTCCCGCGACGGCGCCCACGCCTCGACCCGCATGTCCGCGGTGTGCGGCACGCTCCGATGCCCCGCTGTCTGCCGTTCACCCATCACAGCATCCAACCCGCCAGCTGGCCCATCGCCGCCCGCACAGCTCGGCGTCGTGGACGACGGTGTCGAGGCCGGCGGCCGCCCCCACGGTGACGTAACCTGCTGACGCACCCGGCTACCCAGGCAATCGTACGATCCGTTTGGGCGGTCAGGGCACGTTCGGCAGCGGCCACAGCTGTCCGGTTGCGCTGTCGATGAGCGCGGCGCGGGTGATCCGGGCGGTGAGAGGGAGAATGCCGTAGACGGTGGTGGCGACGATGGGCAACCGCTCGGACCTGGCGCGTGGGGCGACCGAGCAGTGTGGCAGCCACGCGTCAATCTCATAGTGTGCGTGCACCAGCGCACCCGTGGCACGGACCGCCTCGACGACGCCCTGCTGTCGCGCGATGAGTTCTGCCGGCACGGCGGGAACGAGGCAGATCCGGCCCCGCCGGAAGGCGCCCAGCGCGTCAAAGGTGACCTCGCAGCCGCCCCGGTCCGGGAGCCCCGCCACGGCGTCGCGGACGGCGGCGAGATCCCACCGCAGCAGGACGACATACGACAGATGGGGATGGTGCATCCCGTGGGTGTGCGAGCGAAGTGTCGCGACGCCCTGCTCCTCGAGCCTGTCCCACAGGTTCGTCAAGGCACGTTCGGTGCGACCGTCGAAGAGCAGGCAGACAGCCAAGGCCACCATTCGACGGTAGATCGTCTGGCGCCAGGCGGTGATGCCGGGCGTGGCGCTGCGATCATTGCCGGCGCAGCGCGAGCATGCCATGTGCAGCTGCGTCGATCCGTACGCCGAACCCGCCGCTGACCGAGTCAAGGACTTCCCGCAGCCACTCAGCGTTTTCGGGTGAGGCGCGGTGCAACCGCATACGTCTGGCGTGCATGGGCACCATTCGCAGGCCGGTCAGCGCGCCCGTGGACGCAACGGACACCAGGTACATCAGCCGCAGCTCGGCGCGGTACCCCTCGTAGCCGCCGATGCCTTCGTAGTCGTTGATGAGGTCGCCGCAGCCGTACAGGATGAGCCGGTCCCGGTAGACCTCGATCGGCCGGGGATGATGCGAGGAGTGCCCGTGCACGATGTCGACGCCGTCGTCGATGAGTGCGTGCGCGAAGCGGATCTGCTCGTCCGGGATGTCATAGCCCCAGTTGGATCCCCAGTGGATAGAGGCGACCACGATGTCACCGGGGCGTCTGTGTCGCCGGATCCGGCTGGTGATCTGCGCGGCGCTGCCCTCGGAGAGCTCGGGTACGAAGTCGACGCCCGCGCGATCGTCGGTTGCGACCCACCACGATGGAATACCACTGGATGCCATCCCGAACGAGAACACCAGAACACGGCCGCCACGGTCGACGGCGACGGCCGCGGGTTGCCTTGCCTGCTTCGCGTTCAGCCCGGCGCCGGCCACCTGCAGCCCTGCGTCGGCAAGCGCGCCGAGTGTCTCTTCGAGGCCGTGCTGGCCGAGGTCCAGCACGTGGTTGTTGGCCAGAGCACACACGTCCGGTCGGGGAGCGATAAGGCAGGGAAGGTTGGCAGGGCTCATCCGGTAATGCACGGCCTTGTTGGGTGCGAACTGGTCGTTTCGGGTGACGCTCGTCTCCAGGTTCAAAATGCGGGCATCGGGCGCTGAGCCGGCGAGCACTCCCAGTACGTCGCCCCACGGCCAGGAGAAGCCGGCGGAACGGGGAATCGGGCCGTTCGCCGCCTCCGCCAGGGCGACGTAGTCGCGCGCGTCGTCCATGTATCGCTCCCGCAGTGCCGGGTCACCTGGGTGCGGCAGGATCTGGTCGATCCCACGACCCAGCATCACGTCGCCGCTCAGGAACAACGTCAACGGGCCATCCCGCCGGGCGCCCATATCAGGCCTACCGGATCACCAGAGCTGCAGCGGCGCGGGGTGCTGACCCGACGGCTGTGAGTACACGACAGGTCTTCATGTCGACGAGGAAGTACCCCGCTCATGAGGAAGTACACCGCCACGCCGTCGAAGCCGGCGAGCCGTGAGTCAAGTCATCTTGGAATGGCCAATCGAGTGGTTGGACGCACCCTGGCCGCGATCAGCACGTCAGGCGTGACGCTGGCGACGTAGCGTTGCAGGCGAGAGGTCCACTGGCTCCCACTATGGCTACATCGCAGAGGTGGCTGCATAGGAGAGGAGGGGTGATGACGACGTTCGACAGGGCAAGGGCGTCCGCCAGACGTGGCGTGGCGCGCGGCCGGGAGCGAATCGACTTCATTCGGGCCCAGCGGCGGCGCACCGAGCTGCTGCAGGAGCTTGGTGAGGCGTACTACGCCGAGCACTCCGGAACGGCAACGCATGAGGCCGTGGCGGGCAAGCTTGCGGCCTTGGACACCCACGCGGAGGAGCTGCGCAAATTGTCGGCTCGACCGGACCTGACCCGGCGGGCAAGGGACATCATGCACCCGGGCACCGAGTGCGTCGGCGAGAGCGACAGCATTGCGACCGCCGCGCAGAAAATGCGCGACCTCGGCGTCGGTTCGCTGCCGATCTGCGGCGCGGACGACCGGCTGCACGGCATCATCACCGACCGCGACATCGCCGTGAGGTGCATCGCGGAAGGCCGCGACCCCCGTGAGGTGACGGCGCGTGATCTCGCCCAGGAGCGGTTGTTCTGGGTCGACGCCACGGCCGACGTCAGCGAGGTGCTGCGGGTGATGGAGAGCCACCAGGTCAAGCGGTTGCCGGTGATCGAGAACCGCCGCCTGGTCGGCATCATCAGCGAGTCGGATCTGGCCCGCAACCTCGACGATCACCGGCTCGCCGAATTCGTCGAGCGGGTCTACTCGACGTCGTAACCGCGGAGGAACCCACCGCGGCCGTGGCATGTCGGTCGTCGGCAGGTTCGGTCGTGGCCGGGCCACGCCCTGGCCCTGCCACGGCCTTCCGGGCAAGGAGGCCGCGGACAGCAGTGCCGGAAGGTCATGCGCAGCACGGCAGCTGCGTCCCCGCGACATTCCGCTGTCGTGCCGGAGCCCCGACGTCGCTACTGTGCGTAAACCTACGCGGCGTTAAACTCGGAATCGTGATCGTGGACCTGTCGCACGAGATCGCCGCCGGACTACTCACCCGCTCGTTCGAGATCGAGTCGCTGGGTCTGCTCGGCACTACCGGCACCTACCTCGACGCGCCGTACCACTACCACGCCGACCGGGCCGACCTCGCACACGTGCCACTCGAACGGCTGGTCAACGTATCGATCACGATCGTACGCGCCTTCGGCCGGACATCAGTGGGAGCGGCCGACCTCGGCAACCCCGACCGGCTGTGGGGACGCGCCGTCCTGGTGCACACCGGCTGGGCCCACCACTGGGCCACATCCCGCTACCTCGACCTGGACTGCCCACACCTGGCCGCTGATGCCGTCGACAGACTCGTTGACGCCAACGCCGCGCTCGTCGGCATCGACTCGCTCGACATCGACGACCCGACCGACCCGGAACAACCCGCCCACCAGCGGCTGCTCGGCGCCGACATCCCGATCATCGAACACCTGACCAACCTCGAATCAGTACCCGATAGCGGGGCCCGCCTGACCGCCCTCCCAGCGCCGGTATGCGCGATGGCGTCGTTCCCCGTGCGCGCCGTCGCGGTCTACGACGGCTGATTGAGATGTGGGGTTTCCACCCGGGCGGAACGAGGCCCGGGTGGAACGGGGCGCTACACGACGCTGCGAAGCGCACCACGCACGCCGCGTTACAGTCAATGGTGAGGACCCCCACGCGCACGGATGGTGGCGATATGCCATGGGTCCATTACTCATAACGGTGCTGCTCCTGGCGATAGCCGGGTATGTGGCCAGCGCCCGGATCGTCCGGCAGTTCGAGCGTGGTCTGATCTTCCGGCTCGGCCGTCTGCAGGACGAGACGCGTGGGCCGGGCCTGACCCTGATCGTGCCGCTGCTGGACCGGCTGCAGAAGGTCAACCTGCAGATCGTCACCATGCCGGTGCCGGCACAGGATGGCATCACCCGCGACAACGTGACGGTCAAGGTCGACGCGGTGGTCTACTTCCGGGTCATCGACCCGGTCCGCGCCGTCATCAACGTGCAGGATTACATGTTCGCGGTTCTCCAGGTGGCGCAGACGTCACTGCGTTCGATCATCGGCAAGAGCGACCTCGACCAGCTGTTGACCAATCGCGAGCGGCTCAACCAGGGTCTGGAGGTCATGATCGACAGCCCGGCGATCGATTGGGGCGTCCACATCGACCGGGTGGAGATCAAGGATGTGTCGCTGCCGGAGTCGATGAAACGCTCGATGTCCCGGCAGGCCGAGGCGGAGCGTGAGCGGCGCGCCCGGATCATCACCGCCGACGGGGAGCTGCAGGCGTCGCACAAGCTCGCTGACGCCGCGGCCACGATGGCGCGGACACCGACCGCGCTGCAACTGCGGCTGTTGGAGACGGTGGTCGAGGTAGCGGCCGAGAAGAACTCGACGCTGGTCCTGCCGTTCCCAGTCGAACTGCTGCGCTTTCTGGACAAGCCGGAGTCGGCACAGGCCCCAGGCCCGGCACTGGAGACGGAACACGCCTCCGCGTTGTCCGAGTCCACGCCGCGCGCCAGCCTGCGCGGCCGCGAAAATGGGCAACCCGAGTTTCGACGCCGCACACAGCGCAAGGCCGTAGTGCGGTAGGGAACGGTTCGACTCGGCGCGGTCGGCCGCCAGCGGACCCGCGTCGCCGCCGAACCTCCCGTCGGCCGCCCCTGTGGCGGCGATCCTCACGCCGGAGGCTGCGGCCCTTCCGGCGGTGTCTGCCGCGACGGCAGCTCCGCCTGGATGCGGCGCCAGTGGTAGACGTACACGGGACCGGCGATCAGCAACAGCGCACCGGAGCTGATCACGCCGAGCACGGACTGGCGTTGCTGCGAGTCCTCCGCCGCCCGTTGGAAGCGCTCCTGCTCCTCGGGGCTGACGCCCGGGTCCTTCATGGGCGCCTGGACGTAGAACCCAGGATCGGGGTAGACGAGTTCGACCGCGCTGCGGACGAGGTTCACCGCGGCGAAGATCGAGATCACCAACGTGATCAGGCAGACCAGATACAGGTAGAGGTTGCGCAGGCTGAAGCGCTCCTGAATCGCCACGGCGTCCCCTCCCCCGCGGGTGCCCGGTCACCGCATTCCTGCGGTCGTCATCCCGCTCATGCGGGCTGGCGGCACACTACCCATTCGCGGCCCGGCCAAGCCCCGTGTCTCGGCTGTGGTCGATCTGGCTCAGTCGCTAGTTCTGATCTCGCGGCGGCCGGACGTCGTCTCGCGCCTGATGGGTGAGACCGACGGAGCCCGGGGAGGGACCATGACGCCGCTGCGAGTTGCCGTGATCATCGGCAGTACCCGTGAGGGGCGGATGGGTGACCGGGTCGGGCGCTGGTTCGTCGAGCGGGCGGGCGAGCGGGACGACATGGCGGTGACCGCCGTCGACCTTGCCGATTACGACTTTCCCGGCAGCTACCCGGCGGAGGCGACCGCGGCCATGCGGTTGTTCGTGCGGCGGGTGGACGAGGCGGAGGCGTTCGTCGTGGTCACCCCGGAGTACAACCACAGCTTCCCGGCCTCGTTGAAGCAGGCGATCGACTACGCCTATGACGAGTGGCAGGCCAAGCCGGTCGGGTTCGTGTCCTACGGGTGCCGCTCGACCGGGCAGCACGCCGTCGATCAGCTCCGGACGGTCTTCACGGCCCTGCACGCGGTGACGGTGTCCGGTGTCGTCGCGGTCGACCTGCTGTGCGGCGAACCGACGCCACTGGCCGAGGACCAGCTGCGCCGGGACGCCACGGTCATGCTCGACCAGCTCGGCTGGTGGGGGCTGACGCTACGAGACGGGCGTGCCGCACGTCCGTACATCTGCTGAAACGTCGAACACGAGAGGTTGCAGTCACATGAGCAGACGCACCACCGGGCCGGCCGTCGAGGCGGTCGGCCTGACCCGGTCGTTCGGGGACACCCGTGCCCTGGACGGCATCGATCTGCAGATCCCCACCGGCACCGTGTACGGGCTGCTCGGGCCGAACGGCGCGGGCAAGACCACGACGGTGCGGGTCCTTGCCACGCTGCTGCGCCCCGACGGCGGGCAGGCCAGGGTCTTCGGCCACGACGTGGTGACCGATGCCGACGCGGTCCGGGCGCGGGTCAGCCTGACCGGGCAGTACGCCTCGGTGGATGAGGACCTGACCGGCGCGGAGAACCTGGTCCTGCTCGGCCGGCTGCTCGGGCTGGGCCGGCCGGCCGCCCGGGGTCGGGCCGACGCGCTGCTGGCCGCGTTCGGCCTGACCGACGCGGCGGGACGGCAGGTCAAGAAGTACTCCGGCGGGATGCGGCGGCGCATCGATATCGCGGCGAGCATCCTCAGCACGCCGGACCTGCTGTTCCTGGACGAGCCGACGACGGGGCTGGATCCACGCAGCCGCAACCAGGTGTGGGAGATCATCAGGGCGGTGGTGGCACACGGAACGACGGTGCTGCTGACCACGCAGTACCTGGACGAGGCGGACCAGCTCGCCGGGCGGATCGCGGTCGTGGACCACGGCAGGGTGATCGCGGAGGGCACGCCGGGCGAGCTGAAGTCGTCGGTGGGCTCCGGCACCGTCCACGTGCGGTTGCGGGATCCGGCACGGCGCGACGATGCCGAGCGGGTGCTGCGCGACGCGCTGGGCGTGCCGGTCCAGCTGGAACCGGACCCGGTGGCGATGACCGCCCGGGTCGGCGGGGCCGGCACCGACCTCGACGCCGGTGAGCAGGCCGCGCTCGCCCTGGGCAACCTCGCCCGCGCCGGCATCGTCGTGGACGACTTCTCGCTCGGCCAGCCGAGCCTGGACGAGGTGTTCCTGGCCCTGACCGACCACCCCGCCGTCGAGGCCGGCGAGCGGGACGAGCAGATGGAGAAGGCCCGATGACTGACGTCACCACTGACCGTCCGCCCGCTCTGTACGTGCCGTCGGCGGAGGCCCTTGCCACGGTCCTCGCGCCTGGGGCGCGGCCGCCGAGACCGACCGCGCTGTCGGCGTCGCTCACCTTCGGCTGGCGGGCGATGCTGAAGATCAAGCACGTGCCGGAGCAGCTGTTCGACGTCACGGCGTTCCCGATCATCATGGTGCTGATGTTCACGTACCTGTTCGGTGGCGCGCTCGCCGGCAGCCCGCGGGAGTACCTGCAGTTCTTCCTGCCGGGGATCATGGTGACGAGCGTCGTGATGATCACCATGTACACCGGCGTCGGGTTGAACACCGACATCGAGAAGGGCGTCTTCGACCGGTTCCGGACGCTGCCGATCTGGCGGCCGGCCGCGCTGGTCGGCATGATCCTGGGCGACGTGCTGCGCTACGTCCTCGGCGCGCTGGTCATCCTCGGGGTGGGGCTGGTCCTCGGGTTCCGGCCCGGCGGCGGGCTGCTCGGCGTGCTGGCCGGGATCGGCCTGCTGGTGATCTTCTCGTTCGCGTTCTCCTGGGTGTGGACATTCTTCGGGCTGGTGCTGCGCAGCGAGAAGTCGGTGATGGGGGTCAGCATGATGGTGCTGTTCCCGCTGACGTTCCTGAGCAACGTGTTCGTCAACCCGGTCACGATGCCGGGCTGGCTGCAGGCGTTCGTGAAGGCCAACCCGATCACCCACCTCGTGGCGTCGGTGCGGGCGGTGATGGCCGGGTCGTCCGACACGACGAACCTGATGTGGGTGCTGCTGTGGAGCGCCGGGTTCCTGGTGGTCTTCGGCACGCTGACGATGCGCCGGTACAACCGCCGCTGACCGTCCTTGCCGGCGTCGACTGCTCCGGCTTCTGCCCTGGCGCGCTGTTACAGGCGCCAGGGCAGGCGTTCGGCCGGGTGGTAGCCGCAGGTGCTGCCGGTGTTGACGGTGTCGCGCAGGTGGGCGGCGAGGGCCGGGTGCCGCCCGTCGAGGCGGCGCAGCGTGTCGCGGATGCGGGCGGTCACGGTCTTGCGGGCACGTTCGGCGTCGTCGCCGAGGCGGCGGCTGCGGCCGGCCAGCCCGGCCGCGGCCCGCAGCTGGTCCAGCAGCGCCGCGCGTTCGGCGTCGAGGGCGGCGAGCCGGGCCCCGTCGCTGCGGGCGGCGGCGCGGTCGATCTCCTCGTCGAGCCGGTCCAGGTGCCGCCGGTAGCGCAGCTTGGCCTCGTCGTCGAGCACGGGATCGCCGCCGAGCCGGTGGGCGGCGGCGAGTTCCGGCCCGGCGGCCGGGTCCAGCAGTTCGGCGGCCGGCACGTCGGTGCCCGGGCGGCTCAGCAGCAGCCGGAGGTCGTGCAGGCCTTTGGCGTCCGGCAGGTGCACGACCGTGCCGGCGTAGGTGAGCTGCCAGACCGGCCCGTCGCGGCGGAACTCGTAGTCGTCGGCCACCGGTTCCTGGCCGGCCGACGGATCCTGACCGGGCGCCGCGTTGAGCCGGTCCAGCACCTGTTCCATGCCCACGGCGCGGGCCACGGGCACGACGGCGGCGCGTTCCTCGGCCGCCGCGGCCGCGTCCCCCGGCTGTCCGCGGCCGGTCAGCGCGTCCACCAGGCCGGCGCGAGCGAGCAGCGACCAGGGTTGCGAGCCCATCCGGTCGGCGCCGTCGCGGGCCGCGCGGAAGCCGTCGACGGCGTCGGCCCAGCGCCGCTGCGCCAGGTCGACCACCGCCAGCCAGTAGTCCACCGGGCCGCTGACGTCACAGCCGAAGAGCGCGACGATCCATTTCCCGCGGTACGGGTGCAGCGTCCCGCGGATCTGTGCACAGCGCTGCGCGTCGCCGGTCGCCGCGGCCACCTGTGCCTGGAGGCGGTGCCACAGCGGTGAGACGGCCCGGGTGAACGTCTCGCCGGACGCCTCGATGCCGGTGGTCAACCGGATGGCGGTCTCGGTGTCGCCGCGCTCGGCGGCGGTGATGGCCCGCAGCAGGTCTCCGAGGTTCCCCTCGGACGTGCTCATCCGCTCCAGGACCGCGTCGGCCTCGGCGAACCTGCCCTGCAGCGTCAGCCACGACCAGCGCACCTGCACGCTCAGGAACATGTGGTCGGAGTGCTCACCTGCGCCGAGGTCGTCCAGCTCGGCGAAGAGCTTGCCGGCCTCGGCGAAGTCGCCCCGGAACGAGGCGATGATGCCGCCGTCGATCGCCGCCGCCATCCGGTACCCGGCGGCGGCGCTGTCCCTGCCGCCGGCCACGAACGCGGTCAGCTCCTTGTAGTACGCGGGGTCGCCGAGCTCCACCAGGGCGACCCAGCGCAGCGACGTCGCCCACAGTTCGGTCTCCAGGTCGCCGGTGCGCCGCGCCACGTCACGGATCTCGGCGGTGAGCGTCGCCCGGTCGGCGGCCGTGCCCATGCCCCAGGTGGTGTCGTGGCGCGCCCAGAGGCTGAAGGTGAGGGTCTCGTCGTCGTGGCCGCGGCGGGCGATCGTCTCGGTGGCGGTGATGAGGTCGGCGGCGAGCACGGTGAGCGGCGCGGTGGCGTCCGGCTCGCCGATGAGCCGCCGGTGCGCCTCGCGCAGCAGCTCCGCCGGGTCGGCCGAGTCGACCGTGACGCTCGTCTGCCGGTACACGGTGTGCGCGACCCGGGCCAGCAGCACCGGGTCGTCGAGGGTGAGCGCGAGCGTCCCGGCATCGGCGAGCAGGCGTTCGGCCTCGGCCCGGTCGCCGTGGTGATACAGGTGCCGTCCGAGGTCGATCATCGTCCTGACCCGCTGGGCCGGGTCCCCGGTGACCTCCAACGCGCGGCGGAAGTGCACCACCGCCTCCTCCGAGGCCAGCCGCCGCGCCGCGTCCTTGGCAGCGGCGGCGAGCAGGTCGGCGGCGCGGGACGCCTCGAGGGCGGCACCGGCCAGCCAGGCGTGGCGGGCCAGGTCGGCCGGGATCAGCCGCTCGGCAAGGGCGTCGGACAGGTCGACGGCGCGCACGACCGCGGCGTGCCGGGCCCGCCGGTCGTCGTCGGGCAGCGCGTCGTACAGCGTCTCGCGGACCAGGTCGTGGGCGAACGCGAACCTGCCCTCGCCGCGGGTGACCACGAGCCGCGCCGTCACCGCCCGGTCCAGGAGCCGGTCGACCTGCGCGACCGGGCCGGGCAGGCAGGCGGCGAGGACCTGGCGGTGGAACTCCCGGCCCAGCACGGCGGCGACGGTGAGCGCTTCGACGACCGCGGCGGGCAGCTCGGCCAGGCGGCGCTGCACGGCCTGCCGGACGCCGGGGGCGATCGTGGTGACCGGGCCGCCGGCGCGCCACAGCCGGGCGGTCTGCTCGACGAAGAACGGGTTGCCGCCGGTACGCCGGTGCACCTCGCTGAGCAGTTCCGGGTCGGGTTCCCGGCCGGCCGTGCGGCTGATCAGCGCACCGACCTCGGCCCGGGACAGGCCGGTGAGGGTGACGGTGGTGGCCTTCGCGGTCAGCGGCATCAGCAGCGGGTGCAGCCGGTGGTCGGCCGACTCGACCTCGGCGTCGCGGTAGGTGCCGATCACCAGCAGCCGTTCGAACCAGGTGTGCTGGGTGGCGAACCGCAGCAGGCGCATGGATGCCGGGTCGGCCCAGTGCAGGTCGTCGAGGACGACGATGACGGGCCGGCGCTGGGACACCGAGACCAGCGCGGTGGTCACGGCGTCGTAGAGCGCGAACGCCTCGTGGTCGCCGTCGCCTTGGACGCCGCCGGTCGCCTTCTCGCTGCCGGCCCGTTCTGTGGCTCCCTCGCCGAGCAGGACCCGCAGTCCGGGCTCGGCCGACTCCCGGGCGAGGTCCCAGTCCTCGGCGGAGCGGCGCAGCCCTCGCATCACCTGCACCCACGGCCAGTAGCCGGGCGCGCTGTCGGAATCCCAGCAGGCGGCGCCCAGCACCAGCGCGCCCCGCTGCCGCGCCTCGTCGGCCGCGGCCGTGACGAGTGTGGTCTTGCCGATGCCCGGCTCACCGGCCACGAGGACCAGACCACCGTGGCTGGCGACGGCCCGGTCGACCGCGGCGCGCAGCAGGCCCGCGGGGTGATCCCGCCCGATGATGCGCTCGCCGATCCGCGGCTCCATGACCCAGCTACCGTAGCGAACCGGCCGCCGACCTGTGCACCGGCACCGCTCACAGGACGATCGGCAGGTGGAACTCCGACCGCGTTCATCGGACGCGGCTGCGGCGCCCGGCCTTCACGCGCAGTTGCCGGTTTCCAGCGTTCCTGCGATCCGGCTGCTCACTCGGTTGGGAAGGCCGGTGACGGCGCCGATGATGCACGCCCCGCGGAGCGGGACCGCGTAGAAGAGCGAACCCTGGGGCGCCGGATCGCTGTCGCGGGCCGGGCGGATGACGGCGCCGGTGAACCCGGCGTCGTCGAGCCGGGCAAGCAGGACCGCCGGGTCGGGCAGCACCCGGTCGCACACCTGCCTGGCCGGTCCGCCGGGTGTCGTCTGCTCCGCGCGGCACGTCGGCGGGGGGTTGAGCAGGGCGTCGACGTCTCCCGCCGCGTCGCTGAGGTCGGCGCGGGTCTGGTCGGTGACGGCGGTGCGGCGGCGATGGTCGCCGACCACGCGGCCGCAGTAGCCGTCGTCCACTCCCCCCGGCACGGCGCAGGCGAACAGCAGCGGCTTCGAGGCCGCCGGCGCCGGCGCGGCAGCCGGTTCGATCCGCTCGATCACCAGCGCGGTGACGGCGAGCGCGGCGAAGGTCAGCGCGAACGCGCCCACGGCGAGAGCCACTCGTCGATGCGACACCCGGCCATCGTGCCATCGATCCGTGCCGTGCACCGTCCCGTGCCCCCCGGGCCGGCTCCGCCATCGTCCGCGGCGAAAGCATTAGGCTCGGCGGCACTTGCGTTCGTTGGAGGTGCCGCATGACCGCCCCTGTCCACGGAGCCTCGTTCGAGGATCTGGCCGCGTTCCTGCAGCGGCCCGTGCCGGATGGCTATCCGGTCGACGTGGTGCGGGAGTGCATCTGCCGGTCGTGCGACGGGCGGCGGTTCGAGGTGCAGGTCGCGGCGATCACGTCCGCCGTGCGGCGCACCTGCCTGGACTGCGGGCAGCAGGTGTTCATCGCCGACAGCGTCGAGTGGTGGGACGACGCCGAGGTCGCGTCCTGCGCCTGCCTCTGCGGGGAGGAGGCGTTCGCCGCGGCGGCCGGATTCTCGTTGCGGGAGCCGGATGAGCAGGACGGCACCCGGGACGTGCGGTGGGTGTTCGTCGGGCTGCGGTGCCTGGCCTGCGGGCTGCTCGGCGTCTACGAGGACTGGAAGGTCAGCTGGGGGCCGAGCGGCTATCTGCTCGACCAGGCCTGACCCGGCCGAGGCCGTCGCAGGTCGAGCCGAGGCCGCGGGGTTGATCGCCGGCGGACTGGGCAGGGCAAGACGCCATGGTGACGATCCATCGTGAAGCCCGGTCCATACGTACGCCCGACGAGGTTTTCGTGCCGCTCGCCGACTTCTACGCGGTCGACGCCTGGCTGCCCGACGTCCTGGAGTCGGCGCAGGACCCGGACCATCCCGGCACCCGCGTCCTGAAGCTGCGGGACGGGGGCACCGCCGCCGAGCACCTTCTGGAACAGACCAGGCACAGCGTCCGGTACCAGCTCGTGGGCGGAGACATGCCGGTCAAGAACCACGAGGCGGTCCTCACCGTGCGCGAAGACCCGGCCGGCGGGTCGCTGATCACGTGGGATGCCCGGTTCGAGCCGGCCGGCGCGCCCGAGACGATGGTGACCGAAACGATGGGCGAGCTGATGCAGGCCGGAGTCGACGCCCTGGTCTGAAACCAGAGAAGCCCTGGTCCGAGGGGAGAAAGCCTCAACGGGCGGCGATGTGGGCGCGTGCGCGGGCGGTCTTGACGGCCTCGGTCAGGGTGGCGATGTCGTAGGCGCCGTAGTGGCGCTGGCCGTTGATGAAGAACGTCGGGGTGCCGCTGACGCCGCTGAGGTCGGCCGACTCCAGGTCCTGCGCGACCCGTGACGCGTGGACGTGCCGGCGCAGGTCGTCGTGGAAGCGGTCCTGGTCGAGATCGAGCTCCCCCGCGTACTGCAGAAGGTCCATGGGCCTGAGCTCGTCCTGGTGCGCCAGCAGCAGGTCGTGCATCTGCCAGAACGCGCCCTGCTCGGCGGCGGCCTCGGCGGCCTCCGCGGCGAGCTGGGCCTGCGGGTGGACGTCGGTGAGGGGCAGGTGGCGCCAGACGTACCGCAGGTCGGTGTCGGTGAGCAGCTCGCGGACGATCGGCTCGGCCTGGCCGCAGTACGGGCACTGGAAGTCGCCGTACTCGACGACGGTCACCGAAGCTGTCTCGGCGCCGCGGACGTGATCCTGTTCCGGATCGACGGGTGGGATGAGGTCCACCAGTTGGTCCGCGGCCCCGAGGAGCGCTACGGCCCGCTTGTGCTTCGGCAGGCGGGCCGTCATGCGGTACACCAGCCAGGTGAACAGCGAGGCGAGGACGGCGGCGGCCAGGACGCCGAGCTTTGCCTCGGCGAGTTCCTGGCCCTCGAACGCGAGGCTGGCGATCAGCAGCGAGACGGTGAACCCGATGCCGGCGATCGTGCCGCTGCCGAGGACGGCGGCCCATCCCACGGCGGGCCGGATACGGCCCCCCGTGACGCGGTTGAGCAGCCAGGACACGCCGACGACCGCGATCGGTTTGCCGACGACGTAGGCGGCCAGGATGCCCAGGGTGATCGGTGAGGTGAAAGCGCGGGCGAGGAAGCTGCTGTCGATGACGATGCCCGCATTGGCCAGGCCGAAGAGCGGGACGATCAGATAGCTGGTCCAGGGGTGGTACAGGCGCTGGAGGCGGTCGTTCGGCGACAGCGTCTGGGTGAGGCCGAGGGTCGCGGACCGGGCGAGTTCGGCGGTCGGCTGCTCGCGGAAGAGCTTGAACAGCCCGCTGGCGACCTCCAGCGCACCACGGGCCGGCGAGTACGCGGTGGCGGTCAGGCCGATCGCGAGGCCGGCCACGACGGGGTCGACGCCGCTCTCCAGCAACAGCAGCCACAACAGGATGCAGAGCGGGGCGAAGAAGGCGCCGCGGCGCACGCCGAGGGCGCGCAGGCCGAGCAGCGCGCCGAAGACGGCGATGGCCAGCACGAGGGGCATCATCCTGACGTGCTCGGAGTACGCGACGGCGATCACGACGAGGGCGATGATGTCGTCGACGACGAAGACGGTGAGGAGGAAGACCCGGGCCTGCTCCGGCACGCCACGGCCGAGGAGCGCGAGCAGGCCGAGGGCGAGGGCGGTGTCGGTGGACATGGCGACGCCCCAGCCGTGCG
The DNA here is from genome assembly GCF_040676755.1 of Dactylosporangium sp. NPDC049525. Taxonomy (NCBI): domain Bacteria; kingdom Bacillati; phylum Actinomycetota; class Actinomycetes; order Micromonosporales; family Micromonosporaceae; genus Dactylosporangium; species Dactylosporangium sp. NPDC049525. The sequence continues at coordinate 67,516 of NZ_JBFAPO010000032.1, forward strand.
TGCCGGGGCCGCCGCCGTTGAACGCGAGGAAGATCGCGACCGGGATGAGCATGCCGGTGACCCCGGCGGCGAGCGGCAGCAGGAAGCGGCGGCGGTCGCGCAGGTCGCCGAGGTCGAACTCGCGCCGCGCCTCCAGGCCGACGACCAGGAAGAACAGGGTCATGAGGCCGCTGTTGACCCAGTCGCGCAGGTCGCGGGTGAGCTCCATGCCGCCGAGCCGCAGGGAGAACTCGGTGTGCCAGAGCGCCTCGTACGAGCGGAGGTCGACGTTGGCCCACACGAGCGCGGCGACAATGGCTGCGACAAGCACGCCGGCGCTGCCGGACTCGGTGCGCATGAACGAGCGCAGTGGCGCGGTGACGTCGCGCCTCCACGTGGTGATCGGCCCGGGGATCCCCGGGACGGAGGACCCGGGGCTGGACGGCGCAGGTGCAGCCATAGCCCGCAAGCTTAGGCCGCGCCTCGTGGATCATGACGCTGCGCATCATCCCGCATCATGATCCACTAGACACGGCCGGCGTCGGCCCCGCTCGGCGCGAGGTCCGGTGGCCCCGCGCGGCCGGGATCGGTGCGCGCAATCGGTATCCGGGTGGGTGCGCGGCGGGACAGCAGGTGTCCGATCAGCGCGGCGGCGAGCGCGGCCAGCCCGGCCGCCGCGAAGCCGCCCGCCGGGGCGGAGAGGTCGATCGCCACCCCGACGACCGGGGCGCCGAGGGCGAACCCGGCGCTCTGCGCCGAGGACTGCAGGCCCGTCGCCTCACCCCGCACGGCGGGCGGCGCCAGCCGGCTCACCGCGTCCGCCACCGTGGACAGGGTCGGCGCGGTGAGCAGCCCGGCGCCGACGACGGCCACGCACAACCAGGGCCAGTCGCGGGCGAGCCCGGCGGGGATCGTCACGAGCCCGAGCAGGCCGAGCAGCAGCCACGTGGGCAGCGGCCGGGACAGCGCGCCGTACAGCAGCCCGCCGGCGACGGATGCCACCCCGAGCACCGCGACGACGACGGCGGCCCAGGACACCTGATCCGCTGTGGTGAGCGTGGCGACGATGGCGAGGTCGACGCCGCTGAGCAGCGTCGTGGTGCCGAACGCCATCGTCAGCACGGCGATCATGCGGGCGTCCAGCCACTGCCGGCGAGGGGGTCGTACGGCGGTGCCGGCGTCGCTCTCGGCCTCGGCTCGCACCGGCGGGTTGAGCCAGGCGATCCCGGCGCCGCCGGCCGCGATTGCGGCGCCGACCGCCCACGCCACCACACCTGGGGACGTCTTCGCCGCGCACACGATGACCACCGCCGGGCCGATGATGTAGGACAGCTCGCCCTGCACCGACTCCAGCGCGAACGCCGCCCGGCGCTGTGCCGCCGTCGTCATCGCGGCGATCGCCTGCCTGGTCACCGACTGGGCGGGCACCATGAGCAGACCCGCCGCGACGGCGGCGCACAGCAGGGCTGCGTACGGCAGGACCGGCACGCTCAGCCAGAACGCGATCTGCGCCGCGACGGTCGCCAGCAGCACGGTCCGCACGCCCCGGCGGTCGATCATGCGGCCGAGCAGCGGCCCGCCCACCGCCACCCCGGCGGTCAGCGCCGCCACGACGCCGCCCGCCGCCGCGTAGCTCAGGTCGAGGCCCAGCACGACGTACATGGTCAGCGCCGTCACGTCGGCCGTGATCGCGGTGCGGGCGAGCAGCGACACGCCCAGCAGGGACGCCATCCCTGGCACGGCGAGCACCTGCCGGTACGTGGTCACCTACCGACGCTAGATGAATGTCCGGCTCATAGGAACCGGCAATCTTGTTGGGTCTGGCATAATGAATTCTTATGGCCCGGGATCTTGAGCTCGTCCTGCTGCGGTCGTTCGTCACCGCCGTGCGGGCGGGCAGCATCAGCCGCGCCGCGACCGTGCTCGGCCACACCCAGCCTGCCCTCAGCCAGCAGCTGCGCAAGCTCGAAGGCGTCGTCGGCCGTCCGCTGCTGCACCGGTCACCGTCCGGCGTCCTGCCGACCCGTGCGGGCGAGGAGCTGCTGCCGTACGCCGACCGCATGCTCTCCCTCGCCGCACAGGCGCTCACCGAGACCGGGCGCGCGCTCACCGGCCACTGCGGCGTCGGGCTGCTCGAGGACCTTGCCGCGGCCCAGCTGCCACAGGCCCTCGCCGACCTCGCCCGGCTGCACCCCGGCGCGACGCTGGAGGTGCTCAGCGTCTCCAAGGCCGCGATGCGGGACGCGTATGACGCGGGCCGCGTCCACCTCGTCCTGGACGAGGTGCCGGACGTCCCCGGGCCGCCGCGCTGGACGGTGCGCCGCCCGCTGGTCTGGGCGATCGGCCAGGGCGTGGACGTGGCCGCCGACCCGCTGCCGGTGGTGCTGTTCTCCGACCCGTGCTCGTTCCGCACGGCGGCGCTGGAGACCCTGGAGCGCGCCGGCCGGCCCTGGCGGGTGGCGTTCGAGAGCAACAGCCTGGTCGGTGTGCTCGCCGCGGTCCGGGCCGGCCTCGGCGTCGCGGCGCTCATGCCCGCGAACCTCGAACCGGCGATGGCCTGCCACGACCCGGACGCCCTGCCCACCCTGCCGGACATCGAGCTCGGCCTCGCCCGGCACCCACGGACCGAAGGCGACCCGCTGGTCGACGCCGTGGAGACCGCGCTGCGCCGCACGATCTGAGGTCCGCGCCGGGCGGGTGGTCATCGAGACGTCGAACGATAACGATTCCGAAAAGCCCCACAAACCGCGCGCCCGGTTGATGAACGGACATGCCCCGTTCACCGTGCGCTACCTGTAGGCAACCCAGCGCTGCCAGTGTGGGGCACGGAAGCGCCCAACGAACGACGACAGGGCGTTCCGAACGATGCACCGAGAGGCTGCGCCCAACGTGAGTTCTGCCGATGCCGCCCGCGACCTCGGCGACCAGCGCGCCGCCCTGCACCGTTACGTGACCAGGCTGGTCTCCCCCGACCTGCACCAGGCCGAGGACATCGTCCAGGAGACCCTCCTGCGCGCCTGGCAGCACGCCGACCAGCTCGACTGGGCCGAGCGCCCGATCCGGCAGTGGCTGTTCCGGATCGCGCGCAACCTCGTCGTCGACGCCTGGCGCAAGGACCGCAGCGTGCCGATCGGCATCGCCGCCGACCTGTTCCCCGAACGCGCCGACCGCAGCGACCTGGCCGAGACCGTCGCCGACCGGCACCTCCTGCTCCACGGCCTGCGGCAGCTGCCGGCGCAGCACCGGGAGATCCTGCTCCACGTCCACCTGCTCGGCCGCGGCGGCGACGACACCGCGCACGCCCTCGGCATCCCCCGCGGCACCGTGAAGTCCCGCACCCACCACGCCCTGCGCGCCATGCGCGTCGCCCTCGGGGAGGCCGCATGATGTCCTTCCTCTCCGCGCAGCGCGGCCCGATCAGCGCCCTGCTCGGCGGCCTCGGCCTGCTCGTCCTCGCCCTGGTCCTGCTGCAACGCTCCGTGCGCCGGGCCGGCGGCTGGCGGGTCGTGCGACGCCGCTTCGCCCGCGAGGTCAGGAAGACCGCGGCGGCGTTCGCCCGTCCGGTGCGCAGATGGTGGCGGTACCGGCGGCGGCTGCGGCTCCTGCGCCGCCTCCTCGCCGACCCGCAGACCTGGTCGGCGGTCGAGACCGCCATGCGCGAGGTCCCCGCACCCGGCCGGCAGCCCTACGCGGCGATCGTCGCGGGCGGTTCGGTCGGCGTGTACCTGACCGGCACACCCGACCCGCCCACGGACGACGAGACCTGGACGGTCGACGACGACGACCCGTTGCTGTGGTGGACGCCGCTCGACCCGGCCGCGACCGGTGGCGCCGGCCCGGTGCTCGTCGCGGCCGGGGTGGAGGACACCCGCGGCGGTGCCGTCTTCCTCGACCTGGCCGCCGGTCCCGCCACCCACGCCACCACTGGCGACGAGCGCACCGGCCGGGCCCTCGTCCAGTCGGTCGCCGCCCAGCTCGAGGCCCGCCAACCGGACGGCGCCGTCACCATCGGACCCGGCGTGCATGCCCGCTTCGACGGTACGGCGGTGACCCCGGCCACCGAGTTCCTGATCTGCGCCGGGGAGCCGGACGACATCCGCCCCGGCCTGCGCACCGTCCAGCTGGGCGGGGCACGCGGCCATGTGAGGCTCCTCGTCGCGGACCGCACCGGTCTCGTGCGCCCGCTCGGCACGCCCCTCGTCCTCGACGTCACGCCGCTGCCGAGGTCGGTCGCCCGCACCCTGGGCACGATCCCGCCGGCGCCTCGCCGAGCGGCGACCGGCCCGGCCCTCGACGAGGACGCGTTCGTCGCCTCCCTCGACAACCTCCCGCCGCGCCGGACCGCCCCCGCCGCGCCGACCGAGGAGGAGGAGACCGCCGAGACTGCCGAGACGGCGCCGAGCACCCGAAGCGCCCCGGCCGCGCCGACCCCGCCACCGGCACCGAGCCGGCGGGCCGCCGCCCACGCCGGCGCGCCCCCGGTCAACGACCCCGGCGAGGACGAGTTCGGCGAACCCGAGCCCGCCGCCCTCGGCGTCTCCGCCGGCTCCGGCGAACCCACCCGGGCAGGCACGAGAGGCGAAGCGTCGTGAACCTCACCCTCAGCACCGTCGACGGCATCGACGGCACCCGCCGCGACCACCTCGTCGACCTGCCCGGCGGGTGCACCGTCGCCGAGCTCAGCGCCGCCCTCGACCGGCCCGCCGACGACGGCGGTCCCGGCAGGTTCCTCGCCGGCGCCGGTCCCGCGAGAAAGGTGTACCTCGACAACACCGAGGTGCCGCTCACCGCCGCGGTCCACGGCTCCGGCATCCGATCCGGCGCGGTCCTCGGCCTCGGCCGGCCCGTCCGGCAGCGGGAACAGGTCCGCGTCGCGGCGCAGGACGCCGGCCCCGTCCTCGCCGAGCTCCACGTCGTGTCCGGTCCGGCTTCCGGCCGCAGCTTCCTGCTGACCGCCGGCAGCTGGGAGGTTGGCACCGCCGAACACTGCGCGATCCGCGTCGACGGCCCCGACGCCCCGACCAGCGGACTCTGGGTGACCGTGTCGACCCGGGGCACCGCGACCTGGCACCAGGATCCCAAAGAAGAAGGCGAGGTCCGCCCCGCCGTCGTCGAGCCGCCGTACGCGTTCGACCCCGACACCGGACTGACCCTCGACGGGGTCGAGCGGCCACCCGTTCCGGATGCGCAGGACGACGACGAGCACGGCCGGCGCTGGGAGCCCGGCACGGACCTCGCCGTCGGCCCGGTGCTGCTGCGGCTCGTCGCGCCCGTGGTCGCCGACGCGGCAGTCACCGGCGCCGCCGACGGGATCGGGCTGGACTACAACCGACCGCCGCGGATCGCGCCGCACCTGGACGCCGAGCGGGTGCGGCTGCCGAACCCGCCGACCCGCCCGCCGCGGCAGCCGTTCCCGGCGCTGATGCTCGTCGCCCCGATCGTGCTCGGCCTCGTCCTCGTCGGGGTGTTCAAGTCCTACTTCTACCTGGTGTTTATCCTGTTCACGCCGGTCATGGCGATCACCAACTGGATGGTGGGGCGGCGCGGCAACCGCAAACAGCACGAGGACCAGTGGCGGCGGTACCGGCTGCGGATGGACTCCCTGCAGCGCGAGATCCACGACGCCGTGCGGCAGGAACGGCACGTGCGGTGCGTGACCGGCCCCGACCCGGCGACCCTCGGCCTCGTCGCGACCGGCCCCGGGGTGCGGCTGTGGGAGCGGCGCCGGCGGGACCCCGACCACCTGCTGGTCCGGCTCGGCACCGCGGACCTGCCGTCGGTGAAGGAGATCGACGACCCGGGCCGCGACGAGAACCACCGCTCGGTGCGCTGGAACATCCGCGACGTGCCGGTCGGCCTCGAGCTCGCCGAATACGGCGTCGTCGGTGTCGCCGGCCCGACCGAGCCGGTGCAGGCCCTGGCGCGGTGGTTCGTCGCGCAGAGCGCCGTGCTGCACAGCCCCCGGGACCTGCGGGTCGTGGTGCTCACCGAGCCGCAGCGCAGCGACGGCTGGGGCTGGGTCCGCTGGCTGCCGCACCTGCGCCCGGCCGGCGGTGGGGGCGGGCCGACGGTCAGCGTCGGCAACGACCCGGAGAGCGTCGCCAACCGCGTCGCCGAGCTCGTCGCCCAGTTGCAGGCGCGGCAGCGGGCGCTGGGCTCGTCGCTGGGCAAGGCCATGTTCACCGACCCGGACGTGCTCGTCATCCTCGACGGCGCCCGGCAGCTGCGGGACGTGCCGGGCGTGGTGCAGCTGCTCACCGACGGGCCCCGGGTACGGCTGTTCAGCATCTGCCTCGACGAGCAGCAACGGCTCCTGCCGGAGGAGTGCACCGCGGTCGTGGTGGCCGCCGCGACGACGGTGACGCTGCGCCGCACCGGCAACGCCGACCTCACCGGCATCCGCGCCGACCTGGTCGCCGTCGACTGGTGCGAGTGGCTGGCCCGCGCGCTCGCCCCGCTGCGCGACGTCAGCCCCGAACACGACGCCGGGCTGCCCCGCGAGGTGCGGCTGCTGGACCTGCTGGACCTCGAGCCACCCGACCCGGCGGAGCTGCTGCGGCGGTGGGAGCGGCGCCCGGCGAGCACCACGTTCATGCTCGGCCGCGGCTACGACGGCCCGCTCGCCCTGGACCTGGTCCGCGACGGCCCGCACGGGCTCGTCGCCGGCACCACGGGTTCGGGCAAGTCGGAGCTGCTGCAGGCGTTCGTGGCGTCGCTCGCCGCCGCGAACCGGCCCGACGAGCTGACGTTCGTCCTCGTCGACTACAAGGGCGGCAGCGCGTTCCGGGAGTGCGCCGAGCTGCCGCACACCCTGGGCATGGTCACCGACCTCGACGCGCACCTCGTCCAGCGCGCGATGGAGTCCCTCGGCGCCGAGCTGCGCCGCCGGGAACGGATCCTGGCCGAGGCCGAGAGCAAGGACCTGCCCACGTACCGCGCGAAGCGGGCCGTGGACCCGTCGCTGCCCCGGCTGCCGCGGCTGCTGCTGGTCATCGACGAGTTCGCCACGCTCGTGCGGGAGGTGCCGGACTTCGTGCCCGGCCTGATCGGCATCGCGCAGCGCGGCCGGTCCCTCGGCATCCACCTGATCCTCGCCACGCAGCGGCCCGCCGGTGCGGTCACCCCCGACATCAAGGCCAACACCAACCTGCGGATCGCGTTGCGGGTCACCGACACCGTCGAGAGCCAGGACATCATCGACACCGGCGAGGCCGTCGCCATCTCACCCGGCAACCCCGGTCGCGCCCTGGTCCGGGCCGGGCACCGCACGACGGTGCCGTTCCAGGCCGCCTGGGTCGGCGCCGGCCGGCACCCCGACGGCGCCGCGCCGGTCGCGGCGGCGCCGCTGCGCACCGCGGAGCTGTCCTGGCAGCGCCTCGGCCGCTCCGTCGACCTGCCCACCCCCGACGTGGACCCGCACGCGCCGGCCGCGCTCGTGCCGACGGACCTGCAGGTGTTCGTCGCCGCGGTGGTCGCCGCCGCCGGTGGCCTCGCCGATCTCGTCGCGCAGCCGAGCCCGTGGCTGCCGGCGCTGCAGGACCGGGTGCTGCTGCCGGAGCTGACCGTGCAGCGGGAGGGCGCGGTGCACGAGAGCGTGCCGCCGCTGATCCCGTACGCCCTCGAGGACGTCCCGCAGCTGCAGCAGCGCCGGGTCGCGACCGTCGACCTCGGCACGTTCGGCCACCTCTACGTGATCGGGGCGCCGCGCTCGGGCCGCACCCAGGTGCTGCGCACCATCGCCGGCGCCGCCGCGCAGCGGACCAAGGTCCGTGACGTGCACCTGTACGGCATCGACGCCGCCGGCGGTGGTCTCACCGCCCTGGAGGCGTTGCCACACTGCGGCGGGGTCGTGTCCCGGCACGACATGGAACGCCTCGAGCGGCTCCTGCGCCGGCTCAGCCGCGAGCTGACCGAACGGCAGGAGCGCTGCGCCGCGCTCAGCTGCGCCGGGCTCGTCGAGCTGCGCCGCCGGGTGCCGGCCGCGGAACGGCCACCGCACATCCTGCTGTTCATCGACGGCTGGGACGCCCTCGCCCCGGTCCTCGACGAGCACGACCAGGGCCGGCTCCTCGGCGACATCACCCGCGTCGTGCGGGAGGGCGCCGCCGCCGGCATCCACGTCATCGCCACCTCCGAGCGGGCCCTGCTGGGTGGGCGGCTCTCCGCGCACAACGACCACAAGCTGCTGCTGCGCCAGGCCGACCGCAACGACTACCAGCTCGTCGGCATCCTGCCGAGCAAGGTCCCGGCGACGATCGCGGCCGGCCGCGGCTGGCACGTGCTGTCACGCACCGAGACGCAGGTCGCGCTCCTGGACCCCGACGACAGCGGCCAGGCCCAGGCCGCCGCCCTGCGCAGGATCGGCACCGCTGCCGCCCCGTCCGCCGCCGACGGCAAGCCGTTCACGGTCGCCGGGCTGCCGTCGAGCGTCGCGTTCACCGACGCCTACGAGCAGGTCCCGGCGGCGCTGCGGCGCCCGATGTGGGGGCTGCTCGGCGTCGGCGGCGACGACGGCACCGCGCTCGGCGTCGACCTCGCGGCCACGTCGGCGTTCTACGTCGGCGGCCCGCCCGGCACCGGCCGCAGCAACGTCCTGGCCACCCTCGCCGTGTCGCTGCTCGCCGGCGGCACCGGACTGGTCGTCCTCACCCCGCGGGAGTCGCCGCTGCGGGCCCTGGCCCGGCACGCGCAGGTCCGGCTGTTCACTGACCCGGACCCGGGCAGCGACGCCGTGCAGGCAGCGCTCGCCGAGTTGCGGGCTCCGGCGGTGGTACTGGTCGACGACGCCGACCTGCTCACCACCCCCGCCGCGGACAAGGTGCTGCGGGCGGTCGCGACATCGGGCCGCGACCACGGGCAGTCGATCGTCTACGCCGGCGCGGCCGACGCGCTGTCCATCGGCCTCGGTGCCTGGCTCACCGCGGCCCGCCGGGCCCGCCGCGGGCTGCTGCTGGCTCCCCGGTCCGTCACCGAGGGCGACGCGATCGGCGCCCGCCTCACGTCCAGCCAGGTCCGCGGCGCCGCGCCGGTCGGCCGCGCCTACACGTCCGGCCCGGCCGGCACGGCCCTCGCGGTGCAGGTGCCGCTGACGGTCCTGCGCTGATCAGAAGCCGGCATGGGAAGGCCACCCCCCGATCTACGGTGGCCTTCCCGGCCCGCTCTCGGTGTTCTCCGTCGTGGATCAGCCTGGCGGATGTGCGCGGCCGGGGAGAGGCCCGCAACCGGCACTTCACCGGCACTTCGCGGAATGCCAGTATTGGCCGTGACGGAGGTGATCCGGGTGTTCGGCGACATCGTGCGCGGGCATCGGCGGCGGTTGGGGCTCAGCCAGGAGGAGGTGGCCGGTCGGAGCGGCGTCAGCGTGCGCGGCCTGCGCAAGATCGAGACCGGCCGGATCGCTGCCCCGCGCCCGACGACGGTGCGGCTGCTCGCCGACGTGTTCGGCCTGAAGGGTGCCGACCGGGACCGGTTCTGCGCCGCCGCGCACACCGAGCCGCCCGAGCTGCCCGGTCCGCCCGAGCCGCCCGGCCCGCCCGACCGCAACGCACGACGCCACACCGCGGCGCCGCCGGCGCAGCTGCCCGCCGACGTGACCGGCTTCGTGGGCCGCGCCGATGCCCTTCGCCGCCTCGACGCGCTGCTCGACGGCGACACCGATCCGGCCGCGGTCGTGATCACCACGATCGCCGGATCGGCCGGGGTGGGCAAGACCGCCCTTGCGGTGTACTGGGCGCACCGGGTGGCCGAACGGTTCGGCGACGGGCAGCTGTACGTGAACCTGCGCGGCTTCGACCCGGGCGGGCAGGCGATGGACCCGACCGTGGCGGTCCGCCGGTTCCTCGACGCGCTCGGCGTCCCCGCCGCGCGGGTCCCCGCGGATCCGGACGCTCAGGCCGCGCTGTACCGCAGCGAGCTGGCCGGCCGGCGGATGCTGATCGTGCTGGACAACGCCCGCGACACCGCGCAGGTGCGCCCGCTGCTGCCGGGCACGCCGACCTGCCTGGTCGTGGTGACCAGCCGCAACCAGCTGTCCGGTCTGGTCGCCGCGTCCGGCGCTCACCCGGTCACGCTCGACCTGTTCAGCCCGGCCGAGGCGACGGAGCTGCTGACCCGCCGGCTCGGCGCCGGGCGGACCACGACCGAGCCCGGCGCGGTCGCCGAGATCATCACGGCGTGCGCGCGGCTGCCGCTCGCGCTGGCGATCGTCGCCGCCCGCGCGGCCACCCATCCGCACCTGCCGCTGCACGGCCTGGCCGGCGAGCTCCGGCACACCGGCGCGCGGCTGGACACGCTCACCACCGACGACCCCAGCACCGATCTGCGGGCGGTGTTCTCCTGGTCGTACCAGGCGCTGAGTCCGGACGCGGCCCGCCTGTTCCTGCTGCTCGGCCTGCATCCGGGGCCGGACTGCTCGGCGCCGGCCGCGGCCAGCCTCGCCGCCGTCACCGTGCCCCGGATCCGGCTCCTGCTGGCGGAGCTGACCCAGGCGAACCTGATCGTCGAGCCGGCGCCCGGCCGGTACACCTTCCACGACCTGCTCCGCGCGTACGCCGCCGACCTGGCCCGCGGCCACGACACCGGCGGCACCCACCGGATCCTCGATCACTATCTGCACACCGCGTACACCGCGGCCCGGCTGCTGTACCCGGTCCGCACCCCGATCGCGCTCGCCCCGCCGGCGCCCGGCACCGTCCCGGAGCAGATCACCGAGCACGAGCAGGCACTGGTGTGGTTCGCCGCCGAGCAGGCCGTGCTGCTCGGCGCCGTCCACCACGCCGCCGCCACCGGGTTCGACACCCACACCTGGCAGCTGGCCTGGGCCGTGGAGCACTTCCTCGACCGGCGGGGCCGCTGGCACGACCACGTCACCGTCCAGCACGCGGCGGTGGCCGCCGCGCGGCGGCTGGCCAACCCGTCCGCGCAGGCGCACGCGCACCGCCACCTCGCGCTCGCCTACATCCGGCTGGAGCAGCTCGCCGACGCCGACGTCCAGCTGCGGCACGCCCAGGACCTGTACCGCCAGGACGGCGACCTGACCGGGCAGGCGCACGCCCAGCACACCCTCGCCCACGTGCGCGAGCGGCAGGGCCGGCTCCCGGAGGCGCGCGAGGAGGCCCGGCGGTCCCTCGCGCTGTACGAGGCGGCCGGCGACCGGCACGGGCAGGCCAACGCTCTCAACGGGGTCGGCTGGTATCACGCGCTCCTCGGCGACCACGCGTCGGCGCTCGCCGCGTGCGAGCAGGCACTGGCGATCCTGCAGGAGTTCGGCGACCGCCGCGGGCAGGCCCATACGTGGGACAGCATCGGCTACGCCCACCAGCACCTCGGCCACCCCGCCGAGGCGATCGCCTGCTACCGGCAATCCCTTGAGCTGTTCCGGGAGTTCGGTGAGCGCTATTACGAGGCCACCGTCCTGGACCACCTCGGCGACACCCACCACGCCGGCGGTGACGAGCACGCCGCCCGCGACGCCTGGCGCGCCGCCCTGAGCATCTACGACCAGCTGGATCATCCCGACGCGGCGCAGCTGCGCGCCAAGCTGGCATGACCCGCGACGGCCGGGAAGGCCGTCGCGGGCGTGCCGGTTGCCGGTCGTATCAGGGCGTTTGTGGCACGGCGCGGCGCCACTGCAGGCCGTCGGTGGAGACGTAGACCGCGTCGTCGGTGTTGGCGAGGTAGCCGCCGGGGATCGCCCGCGGCATGCCCATGGCGAGGCGGTCCTCCGGCAGGCCGGTGAGGGTCACCTTCGTGTAGCGGGCGCCGCCGTCCCGGCTGATCCAGAACGACTGGTCGTTGTCGCGGCCCATGTCCAGGATCACGTGCGCGCCGTCGGGCGTGACGTACGAGGCGCCGCCACCGTACGACCAGGGTGCGGTGCCGCCGGGGTCCACCTGCTGCCAGGTCTGCCCGCCGTCGGTGGTGCGGTGCACCCACACCTTCCCTCCGCCGTCGATGCCGTGGCCGGTCACCGAGACCATGTATCCCGTGCGACCGTCGAAGGTCGCCGTCCCCTCGCTGTAGCCCGAGGTGGTGGAGACCGGAATGTCGGTGAACACGTGGGTCGACCAGGTCCGCCCGGCGTCGTTGCTGATGGCCACGGCCGGTCGGTCGGTCTCGGGGTCGTTACCGGCGATCCACAGGCTGCCCGTCGCGGTCCGCAAGGCCGGGTCGGCGAACTTGAACGCCGGCGGGTCGGCCAGCGGTGCGGATCGTGCGAGCCGCGGGTCGCCGGCCCGCAGGCCGCCACCGTCCGGCAGGTACATCCAGTCGATCCACCCGTCGGCGGCCACCGCCGGCGTCGGGGTGTTCTGCGGTTCGACCGGCTTCCAGGTCTGCCCGCCGTCGAGGCTGACGTAGTAGCCGGTCTCGTCCAGTGTCCCTGGCGAGATCAGCTTCTCGGCGTGCGCCACGAGGATGTCGGTGGTCAGCGCGGTCAGCCGGATCGAGTCGAAGGAGCCGATGTCACGGTTGCGCAGCTGCCAGGTCCGGCCCGCGTCGTCGGAGCGCACCAGGTCCCGCGTGCATTCGTACCAGTCCATGGTCGGTGTCGCGCAGTCCAGGACGACCGCGTACAGGTGCTCGGCGTCGCCGGCCGCGGCGGCGGCGACCGTCCCGTCGTACGACCGCACCACCGGGCTGGGCTGGACGGGCCGGCTGGTCTGGCCGGTCTGCGGTTCGGGCCGGGCCGGGTCCCCGTGGCCGTCGGCGGTGGCGAGCGCGACCCCGGCGACCAGCGTGACCACGACCGTGCTCGCTGCTGCCAGCGCCGTGGTGACCAGCCTGCGGTGCCGCCGCCGGCCCTGGCTGTAGATGTCTGCGGGCCGCAAGCGGCTCGGCGGCGCGGGAGTCCGGGCGAGTTCCTCCAACACTTCGGACATGTCGGTCACGGCGTTCCCTCCAGCGCGATGAGCGGTTGCATCCCGGACTCGGGGAGCGGGTCGTTCAGCAACGTCCGCATCCGGGTCAGGGCCTTCGCCGTCTGGCTCTTCACCGTTCCCGCCGAACAGCCGAGCGCCTCGGCGGTCTCGGCGACGTCGAGGCCCTGGTAGTAGCGGCAGACGAGCACGGCCCGCTGGCGTGGGGCGAGCTGCCGCAGCGCCGCGGCGAACACGACCCGGCGCGTGGTGGTCTCCGCGTTGTCGTCCGCCGCGGCCAGGTCGGGCAGCTCGGCCTGGATGCGTTCGCGGCGTCGCCACACGCGCCGGGTCTCGTCCAGGTACGCCCGAACGAGGCAGGTGCGCACGAACGCGTCCAGCGCGGCCCTGTCCCGTACCCGATGCCAACCCGAGGCCAGCCGGACGAACGCGATCTGGGTGAGGTCGTCGGCCCAGTACCAGTCGCCGCACAGCAGGAACGCGGCGCGGCGGACAGCGTCCCGGCGGGCGGCGAAGTACTCCTCGAACTCCCCCGCGCTGGAGTCCTCAACACTCGGCATGGCGCCTCCTTCCCCTATAGGTCGGCGCCATCGCAGCGATCGGTTGCCTGTTCCACGCGACAAATCCGGATTATGGTCGAGCGCGTGATTCCCGACATTCACATCGTGTTCGACTGTGCCGATCCGGACCGGCTGGCGCGGTTCTGGATGGTGGCGCTGCCCGGCTACGACTTCCCGCACGGCCCGCCCGACGGCTTCGCCACGTGGGAGGAGTGGGCGGACGCGAACGGGATCCCCGAGCAGCAGCGCAATGCCGGCCGCACCCTGGTCGACAAGCAGGGCCACCGGCCCGACATCTTCTTCCTGCGGGTGCCGGAACCGAAGACCACGAAGAACCGGGTGCACCTCGACGTGAAGGCCGGCCAGACGGTGCCCGAGGCCGAGCGCCGGGCACGCATCGAGACGGTCGGGGACCAGCTCCTGGCCGCCGGCGGGTCGATCCACCGCCGCGTCGACGGCGACGAAGGCTTCTGGCTGGTCATGCAGGACCCGGAAGGCAACGAGTTCTGCGTCAACTGACCGGACAGCACGCGAGCACCCGCCCTGGGTCTCGCAGGACGGGTGCTCGGGTGCGTCGGGTCAGGAACCGGCGGAGCGGATCTTGCCGGCCATGTCGACGTCCATCTCCTCCATCGAGGTGCGGATGTCGCGGAACTGCTTCGCGAAGTCGTTGATGCCCTTCATCGCGGCGAGGAGGCTGGTGTTGAACTTCTCGTAGGACTCCTTCATCGCCGGGCTGGACTGCTGGAACACCAGGCCGTCCTCGAGGAGGTTGGCCACGTCGCTGCGCAGCGACTCCAGCATCGGCAGGATGTCGCGGACGGCGCCGTCCAGGCGGGTCGAGGTCGCCTCGATCTTGTCGTAGTCGAGTGAGATGTTGGGCATCGCGGGCTCCTTCGGTCAGCGGTCAGGCGTCAGACGGCGGTCGGGTAGCTGGAGTAGTCGGTGTCGTCCTCGGGGGTGGTCTTCTCGACCTCGTCCCACCGCGCGTACTGGTCGCCGCGCGTGTATTTGGTCACCGTGCCATCGCTTTCGGTCACGGTCATGGTGCCGCCGCCCCCCTCGTTCAGAGCGATCACCGTGTGCGTGGTCGAGCCGTCGCCGGACGTCGTGTCGGTCACCGACGAGCCGTGCTCGCCCGTCGTCGTCACCGAGTGCGTCGTGCTGCCGTCGCTGTACGTCGTGTCCGTCGTGTACGACTTGTGATCCGGCGTGTACGTCGTGGTCGAGGTGTACCGCTGGTCGCCGTTGACGACCGTGGTCTCCTCCTTGATCACGTTGTTGTTCTCGTCCAGCGTGAGGTGGGTGTGCACCGAGCCGGTGTCGGTGGTGATCGTCGAGTCCGTCGGCGGCGGCCCCGGGTCGGTCGCGGAGCAGAACCCGGGCATCGACCCGTCCGGGCCGGGCACGCAGTCACCCCGGTGCGCCTGCAGGTAGTCCCAGGCGGCCTTGTCGTCCTTCCACCGGTCCAGGTCCAGGCTGGCGCCCATCATGCCCATCCCGTTGGCGATCTGGGCGTCGACGTCGAAGTAGCCGTCGGCGACCGCGCCGAAGATGTCGCCGAGCTCCCGCAGGTCGGACTCGGCCTTGCTCATCGGGTGCTGGGCGATGCGGTACAGGCTGCGGAACGACTCGGCCAGCCCGTCGTTGCCGAACACGGCGTCGGAGTCCTCGTACTCGATGCTGCCGACCTGCGAGAACGCCGTGTCGCCGAGCTTCGGCCCGATCCGGTCGGCCAGATCGTGCAGGTCCTTCTTGGCCTCGTGCAGCAGCCCGTAGTCGATGGCGAAGTCGGGCAAGGCGGCCTCCTCTCATGGTCCCGCCTCGACCACGTGTGAACCGTCCGGCGGGTTCACACGTGGTCATGCAGATCCGGCGAAAAGGGGGTTGTCCGCGTGCCACGACCCACCGACTGGGACAAGGTCGGCCTCGGCAGCGACCCGACCCCCGGCGACCCGGCCCGCATCGACGAGGTCATCACCTCCCTGCGCAACCTCGGCACCGTCGCCCGGGAGGTCGACACCGCGCTCGCCGCCGTGCTGGACACCGCCGGCCCGGAGGCGTTCGCCGGGAAGACCGCCGAGGCGCTGCGGGAGAAGATCAGCGGCCGGCTGCGCGGCTTCGTGCAGAGCCTCGCCGAGGCGTTCGAGTGGTCCACGACGGCGCTCACCACGTACGTGGCGGTGATGCGCGACGAGCAGTGGCGCGCCGACCAGGCCCTCACCCAGGCCCGCGGCATGACCGAGGACGACCCGGGCAGGCAGGCGCTCACCGACACCGCCCGCACCGCCGGGGAGAACCAGCGCACCGCCGCCGACAGCGCGTCGAGCCGGATCGTCGAGGCGTATCAGAACATCAAGCAGCCCGTCTCCGGCTGCGAGGAGTTCTGGGAGATCTTCAAGTGGATCGCGATCGCCCTGATCCTGCCGGCGCTGGTCTTCGGCGGCCCGATCGCACTGGTGGCCATCGGCGTCAACCTGGCCCTGTTCATCAAGACCGCGGTCGACTTCGCCCACGGCAACGCCACCGCCCTGGAGTTCTTCCTCTCCGCCCTGGGCATCCTCGCCCCGACCACCCGCGCCGTGCCGATCTTCCAGCTGATCGCGGCCGGCGCGAAGTTCGCCTGGGCCGGCATCAAGGCCGGCGCGTTCGCCGTGTTCAAGTTCTTCGGCAACGCGTTCCGCGGCATCATCAGCCACCCGTTCATCATCTTCCCGAGCCTGCACGACATCGCGACCGTGGCCGGCACGTGGGTCCGCAACGGCGCCCTCTGGGTCCGCAACGGCATCACCGACCTGCCCGGCCTGGCCGGCATCGCGCTGTCGAAGACGGGCCTGTTCATCGTCAACGGCGTCAAGGGCATCCAGGCGTTCGCCACCGGCTTCCCGTCGATGGTCGCGAAGTTCGGCTCCAGTACCTGGCAGTTCCTGAAGACCGAGTTCGGCGGCAACCGCTGGCTGCGGCTCTTCCTGCCGGCCGAGGCCGACGAGCTGCACCTCGGGGTGTGGAAGGCGATGAAGCTCGCCGTCGTCGACCGCGGCATCATGGGCAATCACCTGTACGGGCTGCCCCGCCCGCACGTCTTCGTCCCCGAGGGCGGCGGCGGTGGTGTCCACCTCGACCTCAACGACGTGCGCACCGGCAACCTCGCCGTCCCGCCCCGGATCGAGCACGTCAACGTCGGCTCGTTCGAGGGCGTCGGCCGGATCACCCCGGCCCCGCCGACGCTGCAGCTGCACTCCACCATCGGCGACGGCGTCCACTTCAGCGCCGACGCGGTCCGCACCATCGACACCATCATGCTGTCGCCGGTCGACACCCTGTCCCGGATGCGTCTGGAGGGCCTGACCGGCGGCGCGCCGGTCCTGCACACCATCGACCCCGGCACCGGCGTCAGCGCCGGCGTGCACCTGCAGCCGGTGTCACCTGCCCAGCACGCCGGCGCCGGCAGCAACCTGCACCTGCCGACCATCTCCGCGGTCACCGCCCCGCCGCCGGGCACGCTGCTCGGCGGGATCCACCTGGGCGAGACCGGCTCCATGGCCGGCGCGGTCCACCTGACCCCGCCGGGCGCCATCACGCACAACGCGGTCCCGCCGGCGAGCGTCCTCGCCAACGCCGTGCCCCCGCCGACCGCCGTGACCCACCTGGGTGCCTCGCCGGTCCTCGCCAACGCGGTGCCGCCGCCCGCCGGTCTCACCCACGGCGCGCCGGCGCCGGTCGCCCTCGGCGACGCGGTCGCGCCCGGCGCCCTGACCCACGCCGCCCCACCCGCTGTCCACAACGGATTCACCACGGCGACGCACCTCGGGACGCCGCCGCCGTCGGTGCATGCCGGGGCGATGGACCTGCTCGCCCAGCACCCCGGTGCGGCGCCGGCGGCCCACACGCTGGTCGGCACCCCGGGCGGCGCGGTCAACGGTGCCGGGGCCCGCATCGGCGACCACACCGGCCTCGCGATCGGCGCCCAGCACGTGTCGCAGGACCTCGGCGCGCTGGGCCGCAACCTCGACACTCCCCCGGTGTCGCAGCTCGTCGTCACCCGCCTCGACGGCGTCTCCGCACACGCGAGCCCGACCGGGCCGGGTGCGACGCCCGCCCACCTCGCCGGCGCCCCGCCCGCCCTGCACGGCGGCACCGTCCAGGCCCTGCACGCGACCCCGACCCCGATGCCGCACGGCGGTGCCGCACCGGAGCCGACCGGCCTCGCCGGAGCGGGCGGGCCCCTGGGCCGCGGCCTCGACACCCCACCGAACGGCACCGTGACCCGCGGCCTCGACACTCCACCGAACGGCGCCGTGACCCGGGGCCTCGACGTGCCACCGGGCGGCCCCGGCGCCGCGATGCACGGGCCACCGCCGGGCGTCTCCAGCAACCCGGCGCACGTCGCCGGCACCCCGGGCGGTGGGGCAGCGGCGGCCGGGACGCACCTCGGTACCCCACGAAACCTGACACCGGACGAGCTGCTGGCGCCGCAGACGGTCACCGTGCACATGCCCGACACCCGGGCCCTCAACGGTTCCGGCGCGCGGGTGGCCGATCACACCAGCCTGGCCGACAGCGCCCGCCACGCCGCCCCGGCACCGGCAACGGGACCGGTCGGCCGCGCCGGCGACGACGTCGGGTCCGGTGCCACCCCGCCACCCGGCGGCGCGGCCGGCGCCGGCGTCGACCCGGTCACCGTGACCCTCGCGCTCGGCCTGCTGCAGACCCAGATCAGCCGCGGTGCCCCGCACGCCGGCGGCGCCGCGGTCCGCGACGTCGCCAGCACCCCTCCACCGCCGGCCGGCGCACGCCCGACCGGCGCCCAGCTCGACGCCGCCTGGCAGCGCGACAGCAACCGCATCGCCGGCCTGTTCGGCGCCCTCGACGACCCGCTGCGCCGGCAACGCCTGGACACGTGGGGCTCCTACACGGGAGCCCGCAACGAACTCGGCCGCGTCGAGGCGATGTGGGACGACATCCGGGCCCGGCCCGGCCAGTCCTCCAGCGGCCCGGGCCTCGCCCACGTGCACGCCGAACGCACCCACCAGGCGGCGCTGGCGAAGGTGGGCCGGCTGGAGGCCGACCTGCGCGGGCTCGGCGTCAACCCGGCCGCGATGGACGCCCGGATCTCCGAGCTGACCGCCAGTTCGCTGCGGGACCGGCCGCGGATGCTCGGCGGCGGCCCGAACCTCTCCCGGATGGTCAACGACCTGTGGGCCGGCGCCCCGATCGACGGGCACGTCGTGCTGCGCGGCGCCGACGGCGGCGGGCTCGGCCTGCGGGTCGAGGAGCACGTCGAGGCAGGTGCGGTGCAGCTGCGCCTGCTGGACGACGACGGCGCCGTGGTCGTCAACCGCACGGTCACCGAATACGACGGCGGCTACCAGGTCGGCGACGGCGCCGGGTTCCAGCGCTTCGACGCCGACGGCGACCTCACCGAGGTCGGCACCGTCCTGCGCGGCCTGGACGGGCACGACCTGCACGGCCGGTTCGTGGTGGAGCCCACCGGCGGGTACGCGGCCGGCGGCGTGCGGATCGAGAGCACCGGCGGGCACGCGGTCACCCAGCACGGCACCGGGTTCCAGGTCGCCGACGGCGCCGGGTTCCACCGGTTCGACGCCACCGGCACCGCGACCGCCACCGGCCGGCCGCTGCGGGACGCGACCGGCGCCCCGATCGGCGGGCAGTTCGTCGTCACCCACGGCGCCGGCGGCACGGTCGTCGAGGTCGCCGACCCCCGGTTCGTCGCGGCCGTGCACGGCGGCGGGTTCCAGGTCACCGACACCGCGGCGCACAACGCCTTCCAGCGCTTCGACAACGCCGGGACGCTGATCGAAACCGGACGGCCGCTGCGCGACGCCGGCGGCGGGGTGCTCGGCGACCGGTTCGTCGTCACGCCGACGGGCGGCGCCCCCGCCCGCATCGAGGTGACCGACCCCCGGTTCACGGTGGCGGCCCACGGCGCCGGGTTCCAGATCACCGACACCGCTGCACACAACGCCTTCCAGCGCTTCGACAACACCGGGGCGCTGATCGAAACCGGACGGCCGCTGCGCGACGCGGGCGGCGTCGTGCTCGGCGACCGGTTCTTCGTCACCGGCGCGGGCAATCGCATCGAGGTGACCGACGCCCGCTACACGGTCGCAGCGCACGGCGGCGGCGGGTTCCAGGTCACGGACACCGTCGCGCACCACGCATTCCAGCGCTTCGACGGCACCGGGACCCTGACCGCGACCGGACGGCCGCTGACCGACGCGGGCGGCGGGGTGCTGGGCAACCGGTTCTTCGTCACCGACGCGCACGGCGCCGGCGGCGCGATCGAGGTGACCGACGCACGCTACGTCGTGGCCCCGCACGCCGGCGGCACCCAGGTCACCGACACCGCCGCGGGCAACGCGTTCCAGCGCTTCGACGGTACCGGCGCCCACATCCAGACCGGAACACCGGTGCGCAACCTCGCCGGGCAGGCCGACCGGGTCGTGGTCAACCCGACCGCGGCCGGCGGCGCCGGGCACGTGGAGAGCCTCACCGGCGTGCAGATCCGCGGCTGGCAGGTCGCCGCGGACGGCACCGGCTACCGCATCACCGACCAGCTGGGCCTGCACACCGGGGAGTTCCGCCGGTACGACGCCGCCGGCAACCTCCTCGAACAGTCCTTCAACGTGCTGCGCGACGCGGCCGCCACGACCCGGCAGTTCGTCGTCGACGCCGCCGGGCGCACCTGGCGCCTCACCGACAACGGCCTGCCGCTGCCCGCCACCGGCGCGTTCCACACCGGCACCCTCGACGCGGCCGCCGCCGGCACCGGCCGGGTGCGGCTGCTGAACCGGGCCGGCGTCGAGGTCTTCGACCGGCGTCCCATCCCCGGCGGCACCACCCTCGACGTGTTCCGCCGCATCGACGGCGACTTCGGCCGCACCTCGCAACGCCCGCAGTGGGTGCAGCTCACCGCCGACGGCCGGGTCGTCGAGCACGGCGTGCGGCGCTTCGACACCAACGCCGTCGGGTGGCGCGACGTCAACCACAACGGCCGGCTCGTGCACGAGTTCCGCCAGGGCATCGGCGGCGGCGACGTCGTCGGGCTGCGCGGCCCGCTCGGCGACTGGAACTGGCACCGCTTCGACAACGCCGGCAACCGGCTCGGCCACGGCCCCCGCACCATGGACCGCGACGGCGGCTGGACCGACCGCCTGCCACCGGCCGGCGGCAACCCCGGCCCGGTCGTGCAACGGCAGTGGGGCACCGCGCACGCACCCGCCAACGCAGGCATGTACCAGCAGTTCGACCTCGGCGCCGGCGGCGTGCGCCGCGACACCTGGCAGGCGCAGTCCCCGCACGGCAAGGACGCCGGCAAACTCGAGACGCTGCCCACCGGCGGCAGCCTCGAGACCCGCCGCTGGTCGGAGCAGCGGCCGCCGCAGTGGGCCCGCAAGTTCCTCGCCGGCGTCGACGAGGACGTGTTCCGCGCCAACCCGCACCTGCGCACCGACACCCGCTTCCAGCTCTTCGAGTGGCGCCGCCTCGACCCGCATGGCAACCTGCAGCAGCAGGGCTTCCGGTTCGTGAGCATGAACGACAGCACGTACGACTTCACCAACACCGGCCGGTTCGTGCGCTCCAGCGCCAAACTCGACCACGGCAACACCCTCAAGGTCGGCCACGACACCGTCAGCCTCCCGCCGGGCGCGGTCAGCGACGCCAACCGCATCCCGTGGAGCGAAGGCAACGGCAAACTCTCCGGGCACCGCGTCAACGTCGGCCCGCACCCCGACGGCCGCATCTGGGAGGACCGGTTCGTCGTCGGGCAGCAGCACGGCAACTGGTACGAGTTCGGCGGCCAGCAACACTCCGTCGCCCGGGCCGGCTACGCCGACGGCTCGATCAAGGAGTTCCACCGCCCGCCCGCGCCCGGCGCCGCCGACGGCGGCATCGCCAGCCGCGGCGCCGCCCACGAAGGCACCGGCGTCTGGGTGCGCAAGGACCCGCACGGTGTCATCATCGGCCGCGCCGACGACTGGCCCGACCCGGCCGGCGGTGCCGCGGCCAGCCGCATCGAGGCCAACGCCCCGGACAGCGCCGGCAAGTGGAACTGGTCCGGCTACGACGCGCGCAGCGACAGCCGCACCTGGCAGTGGCGCGACGGCGCCGGGCAGACCGGCACCCGCGAATACGGGCGCGGCTTCAACGGCCCGCACACCACCTACGACGACTCGTTCCGCGACACCATCCGCGGCGCCGACGGCCACCAGGTCCTCATCCGGGAACGGCGGATGCTCGACGGCGGCGGCTACGTCGACTCGTGGCGCGTCGACCTGCCCGCCGGCGGTCACGAGTGGCACTGGCGGAAGATCGACAAGTACGGCAACGTCACCGCCGCGCCCGGCGCGAACCCGCTGCGCCGCTGGTGGGACACCAACGCCAACGGCGGCGCCGGCGGCTGGGTCGCCGACTGGTTCGGCGGCGCCACCCGCTTCCGCGACGAGGTCACCGACGGCGCCGGCGCGGCCGTCACCGTCCGGGAGATCCCGGCCGGCGCGGAGATCGGCCGGATCCGCGAATACAACCTCACCACCCCCGGCGCGTGGCGCGAGTTCGACATGGGCGCCACCGTCCGGGAGCGCTCGCAGATTCCCGGCGGGTTCCTGGAACGCGACGCCTGGCGCGGGCAGTGGCGCCAGTACGACAACATCGGGCTCACCATCGCCCGCCGCACCGACGACGGCTACGTCTTCGAACGCGCCAACGGCGCCTGGCAGTCCGTCGGCCGCGAACTGGACTACCGCGGCGGCGTCACCGAAATCCGCGGCTGGAACCGGCGCATCCGCGAGGCCAACCGCATGGAATGGGGCGGCGAACTGCGCCTCGGCACCCACACCGAGGCCCTGTACGAGCCGTACTGGAAACTCGCCCTGCAGAAGGCCGCGCTGGAGTTCACCCAGGAGTTCCTCCTGGAGTTCGCGGCGAACATCGCCGTCAACGGCATCGTCGACGCGATCGCCGGCACCCAGTTCAACGGCAAGGACATCCTCAAGGCGTTCGCCAACGCCGCCGTCGGCGCGGCCGTCAAGCAGGCCGTCGGCTCGCTGGTGCACGACAACAAGTTCGGCGCCATGCAACGCTCCGGCGACTGGAAGGCTGGCCTGGCCAACATCGACGGCGGCAAGGGCTGGCACCGCAAGCCGCTCAACCACGACAAGCACTGGTCCAACGAGTGGGCCGGCAACGAGACCGCGACCCGCTGGCGCGGCGGCACCTACGACTTCGCGTTCAACGTGCCGGTCGCCGGGCTCACCGGGTTCGTCAACGGCAGCATGAACGCCGCCGTCTTCGGCATCACCAACGCCAACGGCGAGACCGTGTACCTCACCGGCGGCGCCGCCGCGTTCGACGGGCTGCTGTCCGCTGCGGCCGGCGTCACCGGCGCCGTCACCACCAGCATCGCCAAGACGATGTTCAACTCCGGGCTCGGCGGGCGGGCGTTCCACCGGCAGGGTCTCGCCGAGTTCGCGTTCCAACTGCCCTGGAAGATCATCGAGAAGACGGTCACGTCACAGCTCCTCAAGGAGTTCCGCATGCACGACAACCCCTGGTACTACGCGAAATGACCAGGGTCCTCACCGTCGGCGGGGCGCGCGGCCGCGGCACCCACCGCACCATCACCGAGGCCGTGCGCGCCGCCGCACCCGGCGACACCATCGCGATCGCCCCGGGCCGCTACGCCGAGGAGGTCCACCTCGACAAGGACGTGCACCTGCGCCCCGAGCACGGCACCGGCAGCGTCGAGGTCGCCGCCGCGCTGCTGGTCACCGCGGCGGCGGCCACCGTCACCGGGCTCGTCGTGCGCAGCCTGGACCCGGCCCGGCCCGCGGTGTCGGTCCTCGACGGCGCCGGACTCGTCCTGGACCACGTCGAGGTCCACAATGGACGGATCGAGGCCCGGGCCGTCGACGCCGTCGCCGCCCTCGTCCTGCGCGACGTCGCCGTCCACGGTGCGGCCGGCACCGCCGTGCACCTCGCCGGCGACGTGAAGGCCGAAGGGTTCGACGTGCGCCTCGACACCGTCGCCGGGGTCGGGATCGTGCTGTCCGGCGCCGCCCAGCTCGCCGCGACCCGGCTGCTCGTCCGCGCCACCGACGGCTCCGGGATCCGGGTCCGCGGCACCGCCCGGCTCACCCTCACCGACTGCCGCATCGACCGGGCCGGCCGCAACGGTCTCCTCGTCGAGGACGCCGCTGCCGCGGTCGCCGAGGAGACCCGCATCGACGCCTCCGGCGCCGCCGCCGTCCAGGCCTCCGGCGCGGCCCGGGTCCGGCTCACCGACTGCCGGATCACCGGCCCCGGCGCCAGCGGCCTCGTCGTCGCCGACGACGCCGAGCTCACCGCGACCGGCTGCACCGTGCGCGACACCGCGGCCAACGCGCTGCTCGCCGTCGGTGCCGCCCGCGCGGTCCTCGACGGCTGCCAGCTCACCGCCGCCGGGTTCAGCGCCGTGCACACCGCCGGCACCGCCGACGTGCACCTCACCGGCTGCCGGGTCCTGCGCGGCGCCGAACACGGCATCCACGCCGTCGAACAGTCCCGGGTCACGCTCACCGACTGCGACCTGCGCGACCTCACCATGACCGGCCTGCACGCCGGTGACCGCGCCACCCTCACCGCCGCCGGCTGCACCATCGCCGACGTCGCCACCGGCATCAGGATCGCCTCGTCGGAGGCCGCCGACCTGCGGCAGTGCAGCGTCCTGCGGCCCAGGGAGGTCGGCGTCGAGGTGGTCGCCGGCGGCGCGCTCACCCTGGCCGGCGGTCGCGTCACCGACGCCGGCGCCGCGGGCATCGTCGTCGACACGGCGGCCGCGGTACGGGTGAGCGCCACCGACATCACCGGCGGCGCCGGGTCCGGCCTGGTGGCCTGGACCGGGGCCCGGCCGCACGTGGACGGTCTGCGGGTCGACGGGGTCGCGAAGAACGGCATCTACGTCGCGCCCGGCGCCGGCGGGCAGTACATCCGCTGCGACGTGACCGGCACGAAGTTCGCGGGGCTGCACGTGGGCGCCGACGCCGACCCGGCATTCGAGCACTGCCGGATCCCGGACACCAGCACCGAACCCGGCTCCCGCGCCACCTTCTCCCACTGCACCATCGGCGATGCCCTCCTGGCGCCCGCGCTGCCGTCGTCCGGCACCGCGGACGTTGCGGATGTTCCGGACGAGTCCCTCGACGACCTGCTCGGCGAGCTCGCCGAACTCATCGGCCTGGACCGGGTCAAACGCGACGTCAGCACCCTTGTGAAACTCATGCAGACCGTCCGCCGCCGCGAGGAGGCCGGCCTGCCCGCCCCGCCGCTGAGCCGGCACCTCGTCTTCGCCGGCAACCCCGGCACGGGCAAGACGACCGTCGCCCGCCTGTACGGCAGGCTGCTCAAGGCCCTCGGGCTGCTGCGCCGCGGCCATCTGATCGAGGTCGACCGCAGCGCGCTGGTCGGCGAATACGTCGGCCACACCGGCCCGAAGACCGCCGCCGCCGTCACCAGCGCCCTCGGCGGTGTCCTGTTCATCGACGAGGCCTACTCGCTCGTGCCCCGCTTCGGCGGCAACGACTTCGGGCAGGAGGCCATCGCCACCCTCGTCAAGATGATGGAGGACCACCGCGACGACGTCGTCATCATCGCCGCCGGCTACCCAGGCGAGATGGACCGCTTCATCGGCGCCAACCCCGGCCTCGCCTCCCGCTTCACCCGCACCCTGCACTTCGACGACTACGACACCGCCGAACTCGTCTCCATCGTCGAGCACCAGGCCGCCGCGCACCGGTACGAACTCACCGACGTCTCCCGCGCCGGCCTCGTCGACTACTTCACCGCCCTGCCCCGCGGCGAAGGGTTCGGCAACGGCCGCCTCGCCCGCCAGGTCTTCCAGGAGATGACCGAACGGCAGGCCCAGCGTGTCGCCGAACTGGCCGACGCCACGGGCGACGACCTCGTCCTGCTCGCACCCGAAGACCTTCCGACCCGATAGCCGACTGGAGCAGCCATGTCCCCGTTCGCCGACGCCTTCACCCGCCGCCCCACCGTGCCCCGCCGGGGCTTCACCCCGGCGCCTCGGGTGTTCGTGGTGTTGGGTGTGGTCCTGGCCGCGACGGCGCTCCCGTTCGTCCTGCCGGAGGGTTCCCCGTCGGACGCCTCCCAGACCGCCGCGCCGGGTGCCGCGCCGCGACCCGCGGCGGTGACGTCCGCCGCCGCTTCGGCCTCGGCGTCACCGGGCGCCGTCACGTCCGGTCCCGCACCGGCCACCTCCGGCGCCGCTGCCGGTGGCCCGGGCTCAGGCGGCCCGCCCGCCGGGGCGGCGGGCGGCACCGGCGGCGCGGGTTCCGGCGGCACCGGCGGCTCAGGCTCCGGGGCGGGCGGCGCTGCCGGGTCGACCGGCTCCGGGGCGGGTGCGCCCGCGGGCGGCGGGACGACCGCGGCGGTTGCCCCGCCGGCGCCGGCGAAGACCACCGTGAAGGCCGCTCCGCCGGCGATCCCGGGCCGGGCGATCGTCGGTGTCCAGTCCCGCCTGTGCCTCAGCGCCTCTGCCGGCAAGGACGGCACCGCGCTCGTCATCGCCACCTGCAACGGCTCCGCCGCCCAGCACTGGGAAGCCCTCTCCGACGGCACGATCCGCTCCGTCAGCCTCTGCATGGACGCCGCCTGGGCCGGCACCGACATCTTCACCGTCGTGCAGGTCGCCTACTGCAGCGGCAACCGCGCCCAGCAATGGCGCCTCAACACCTCCAACGACCTCACCAACGTCAACGCCGACAAGTGCGCCGACGTCATCGACCAGCGCACCGGCAGCGGCAGCCCCGTGAAGCTGTACTGGTGCAACGGCCAGGACAACCAGAAGTGGTTCTGGCGTTAGCGTTCCGCGCCGTCGAGCTGGGCGCGCCAGCGCTCGAGGTATTCGCGGGTCGCCCGGGTGTCCGGGTGACCCGGTCCGAGCAGGCGGTCCCGGTCGGCCAGCACGGTCTCCAGCCCGGCGACAGCGGTGGCCAGGTCACCGGCCATGCCCTGGGCCACGGCCAGCCTGTTGCGCGTGGCGATCGTCTCGAGATGACCGGGGCCGAGCAGGCGCAGGTGGTCGATCAGCAGGTCGCTCAGCGCCGCGGCGGCGCCGGCCGGATCGCCCGCCTCCGCCTGCCACTGCGCGAGGCTCCCCCGGGTGGCGAGGGTTTCCGGGTGCTCCGGCCCGAGCACCCGCAGCTGGTCCGCGAGCAGTTCCTGGAAGCCCGCCGCGGCGGCGGCCGGGTCGCCGGCCTTGCCGCGCCACTGGGCCAGGTTGTAGCGGGTCGTGTGCGTGTGCGGATGGTCCGGGCCCAGGATCCGCAGCCGATCGGTGAGCAGCTCCGCGTAGGCCACGACCGCGCCGTCCGGGTCGCCGGCCAGGCCGGTGAAGGCGGCCACGTTGTTGCGGGTGGTGAGGGTGTTGGGGTGATCCGCGCCGAGCACCGGGATCACGTCGACGAGCAGGGCACGGTAGGCCTCGAGCGCGCCTGCGGGGTCGCCCGACAGGCCGCGCCACCGGGCGAGCTCGTGCTGCGTGCCGAGGGTGTCGAAGTGGGCGGCGCCGAGCAGGCGCAGGCGGTCCCGCAGCAGGTCCTCCAGGATGGCGAGGGCACCGGGCCAGTCACCGGACTCGCCGCGCCACCGGGCGAGGCTGCCGCGCGTGGTGAGGGTGTCGGTGTGGTCGGCGCCGAGGACGCGCGTCCTGTCGGCGAGCAGCGCCTCGGCCGCGGCGGCCGCTCCGGGCGGATCGCCGGACTCCCCGTGCCAGCGGACCATGTCGGCGCGGCACTGCAGGGTGTCCGGGTGATCGGGCCCGAGCCTGGTGGCGGCCTCGTCGGCGAGCTGCCGGAAGTACTGGGCCGCGGCGCCGACCAGGCCGCTCTCCCCGAGGCTGCGGCCGGCCCGGATCAGCACCGGGTGCAGGCTCGGCGCCCACAGCCGGTCAGCGGCGTGCTCCCGCAGGATCGCGGTGCTGGCGCGGAGCGCCTGGCCCAGCGCGACGTCCCGCTCGACCTCTGGCCACGTCTGCGTCATGCCCTCCGCGGCCGCCGACGCCGCGGCGGCGAGCGGCTGCGGCGCGGCGTGGTCGCGGGTGGCCCGTTGCACGAGGGCGTGCACGCGCAGGAGCACGGTGCCGCCGGCCGGGTCGAGCGCGCGGTCGACCAGGTTGAACCGGGCCAGGCAGCCCAGTGCGGCCAGGGCCTGGTCGGCGTCGGTGGGGCGGCCCCCGTATTCGGTGAGGAACTCGAGCACCGGCGGGGTGGTGACGAGCTGCTCGGGGACGCCGTTCGGGTCGAGCAGGCTCAGCATGCTCAGCAGCGGACGGGACAGTCCGACCGGCTCCATCGTGTCGGCCGCGTCGAGTGACAGCAGGACGGCGGCGGCGACGTCACGCAGGTAGTCGTCGGGCCGCCCGCTGCGTTCGGGCAGCACGTCGACCAGGGTCCGCGCGTGGCGCAGCCGGATCGCGTATTCGGCGCAGGTGATGTCCTGGTCGACGATGAAGGCCGCCGCCTGCGCGAGCATCAGCGGGAGGAACCCGACGTCCTCGGCGAGTTCCCCGGCGCCCTCCAGCCGGCCGGCGTTGCCGGCGAACTTCTCCGTCAGGTAGGCCCGCGCCTCGTCCGGTGTGAACAGCCCGACCTGGACGAGCCGGCCGTGGCTGGCCAGCGCGGCGTCGCGCCGCCGCGTCGTGACGACGACGCGGCCCGCCGGTGACCTCGGCGGCCACAGCCCGGTGAGGTCGGCGGGGTCGGCGACGTCGTCGAGCACCACCAGCCACCGCTGGCTCGTGGTCTGGAGCCACTGCAGGAACGTCTCGGCCGCGCGCTCCGGAACGGTGTCGTCCGCGCCGCAGACCTTGCGACCTGCCCGCGCGAAGCTGGTGACGATGTCGTCGCGGCTGCGCGCCGAGACCCACACCATGGCGTCGACGCCCGGGCAGTCCAGATGCAGGCGCGCCAGCGCCGCCGCCAGCTGTGTCTTGCCGACACCTCCCAGGCCGGTGAGCATCTGCGTGACGACGGCCGTTCCCCGCTCCGTCAGCGCCTCCTCCAGCCGCCGGAGCAGGTCGCGCTCCTGGAAGCAGTCCGCCTCGTTGGGCACCAGGCCCACCATGTGGGTGAGCCGCGGGGACTGCAGCGGCGCACCGGCCGGCACCGGGCGCCGGGGCAGCCGGGCGATGAACGCGTCGCTCGGCATGCGCCGGCCGCGGACCGACTCGTGCTGGACGTCGTCGAGCCCGAACAGGATGTCCCCGGCCAGCAGCAGCGGCATGATCGGCTTGCCCAGTGAGCGGGCGAGCTCGACCTCGATGCGCACCCATTCCGAGGCTTGCGCCTCCGGCGACATGACCAGGACGAACGTGGCGCACTCGGCGATGCGGTGGCGAAGTTCGGACTCCCACAGCTCGCCGGTGGGGATCCGTTCGTCGTACCACGTCGCGGCGCCGCGGCTTTCGGCACACTCGACCAGGCGGCGCACGTATGACAGGTCGGCACGGCTGTAGCTCACGAACGCCGGACCACCGTCCAGGACCGTTTGCACGTCGCTCACGCGCCCATGGTGCCAACCGGTGCCACGTCGCCGGCTCGGCCTTTCCGCCAGTTCGCCGGACCTGACCGGCTGCGCCGCGGGCGCGTCGCTCACTCGTGGGGTTCCGGCGGTGCCGCGCGGGCTACCGGTTGCAGGGTGGTGGCACCGTGCCGACACGACAATCGGGAGGCAGGAGACGGTCGACGGCCGGGCTGACCGCCGTCAGTGCGAACCGGCAGTTGAGCTGGTCGGCCGCTCGGGGCGCGGCCATCAGGACGCCGATGCCGTCGACATCGACGGATGTGACCATGCTCAGGTCCAGCAGCAGTTCGCTCGGCATCGCCGCCAACGCCGTCGACAGCGCCCGGTGGAAGATCGCAGCCTCGCCTCGGCCGAGCTCGCCGTGCAACCGGAGCAGTACGCTTCCGGCAGCGTGCCGGTGCACCTCGAACGAGAGCGTCATGCCGGTAGACTCACAGGTTGCAATTCTTTGCGCTAGCTTCTGTAAGAATCTTCCTGCAAATGTGCAAATTCGTGTTGTTTGATCAACGCGCCGTCTCCGCTGTGTCGGTTACAGCATTTCCGCTGTGTCGGTTACAGCAGATGGAGCGTGTGAGCCAGCCGCACGGCGTCACGGCGGCGGTGCACCTCGAGCTTCCGGTAGATGCTGCTGACGTGGGCTTTCACGGTGTTGCCGGTCAGGTGCAGCCGATCGGCGATCTCGGCGACCGTGAGCAGCGTGTCCAGCTGCCGCAGGATGGTCCGTTCGCTGTCGGTGAGCCGCGCCGTTGCCGGTGACATGCGCTCGGACGGCGCGCGGGATGCCGGTTTCCGGCCCGGGCCGTCGTGCGGCGCGTTGAGCAGGAACGGGCGCCGTATGCCGGCCGGCGCGGCGATCCGGTCGGCCTGGCGGCGCAGGTGCGTCGCGTGCTCGAGATGACCGGTCTGTACCGCCGCGTTCGCGAGCAACAGCAGCGCGTCGATGCAGTGCAGGGTGGAGCCGTCGCCGTGTTGGACGAAGGTCTGCAGCGTTTCGGTGGCCTCGGAAGCCCGGCGTTGGGCGAGCAGGAGGTTGGCGTCGATGAGGCGGCGGAGCGGGTCGGTGAGCCGCGCCGCGTGCGTCACGGCGTAGCGCTCGGCGTCGGTGCCGTACCCGTTGGCCAGCAGCAACTGGATGTGCAGGTAGATCACGTCCGCCGACGGCGCGCCGGCCCGGATGAGCTGCCGGGTGGTGTGCAGGGCGGCCTCAAGGTGGCCGCGCTGCTGTTCGATCATGGCGTGGTGCAGGTGCTCCGCCGCGGTCAGCGGGGCGTCGGCGTGCCACAGGTCAACCGCGAGCCCGCGCAGCTGCTCGGCGGCGGCGGCGAGGTCGTGGCGTTGGATGTGCACGGCGGCCAGCACGATCCGGGCCCAGCCGTCGTCGTGCGCACCGATGACGCCGTGATCGGCGAGGATCCGGCGGGCCTGGTTGGCCTGGCTCGCGGCCAGTTCGAGGTTGCCGAGCTGCAGCTCCGTGGCGGCGGAATGCCGCAGCGCCCGGGCGTGGGACAGCGGCCCGAGCTGCTGGGCCGCGGGGAGCCAGGTGATGAGGTGCGTCCGTGCTTCGAGCGGGCGGTCGGCATTCAGGGCGACGATGACGGGTTCGGCCCGCTCGACGACGTGTCGCGCGGCGGAGGAATCATCCGGAGCGGTTCGGGCCGTCACCAGTCCGGCTTGCCGGGCCGGCCTGCTGCCGGCCAGACCTGGAACATGCCAGGGAGGCGACGGTGCTGGCGTCATGGTGACCTGCGGACCGTCGGCGATGATGTCGAAGCGGTGCCTGGTGGTCAACTCGGCGGCGTGGACATGGTCGCCGGCAGCGGCCGCGTGGTGGACCGCCTCGCGATATCGGCCGTTCGCGGTGTACCAGTCGCAGGCGGCCCGATGCAACTGCCGCAACCGGTCCGGCTCGAAATGCTGCATGTGGAGGTACAGGGCCGAGCGCCACAGCCGGCGGTATCGATGCCAGCCGCGTTCACCGACGGGAACGGCGAACATGCCGTCCCGAGCGAGATCCTCCAGGAGCTGTGCGGCGTCGTGCCGGCCGGTGAGGGCGGTGAACAGCGCCGCGCAGACGGTCTCCACCACGCTGGTGTCAGCGATTGCCCGGCGGTCGTCGTCGGACAGGTGCGCCAGGACGTCGCCGACGACATACTCGTGCAGGGTCACGCCGATGGCGTACAGCTCATGCACATGACGCTCGGTGCCGACCGGATCGCCGGCAATGCTCGTGGCGGCGACGATCGTGCCGGCGGTCCAGCCGCCGGTGACCGCGTACACCTCGGCGAGCAACTCGGGTGACAGGTCGCCGTAGCGGGCGCAGAGCCGCGCGGTCTCATCCTCGGTCAGCGCGAGCATGGTCCCGTCGACCTCGGTGGTGCTGCCGGGCAGCAGGCGGGCGCGGAGCCGTGGCGGCACCCACCGGCCGGCGAGGACCAGCCGCGGCCCGGCCGGCTCGGCGAGCAGGCCGATGATGTCGTCGAGTTGCACGTCAGTGGCACGATGTAGGTTGTCCAACACCATCGGCGTCGACGTCTCGAACTGGACAGGCATCCGCAAACGCGCAGGTCCGTCGTGGGCGAGGTCGTAGAAGGTGACAACGGCCTGTTCGGCGCACCAGGCCCGCAGCAGCTCCGTCTTTCCGATCCCCGCCGTCCCGACAACCAGGGTGCATCGATGTCCGGTGGCACCATCAAGGGCGTTGTGCAGGCGGGCCCGGCGCACGTGGCGGGAGGACAACGCGATCGCAGGCGGTGCCACACGTTCAATGTCCGCCATCACAAACCGCCCGGGACGCACACCCGTAAGTGGACGTGGCGCCGAGTGATGTCCGGTATCGCACCCATTTGCACCTCCGACCTTCGCTGACCGCCTTCTGCTAGCGCCATTCGACCGGTGGGTAGCACCGTTAGGACCGCCCGTGACGTCACCCTGCCGCATTGACGGAACGTGTGTCTACCTTCTACGTATTGTCAGACATATCTCGGGCCGGAATTACCGAAACGCAACACCCCACTGCTGGCGTCATACTCGCGATGAACATGGTCACCCGCCGCACGGCGGTGCCTGCTGCAGACCGGCGAGCGTCGAAAGGAGGACTCATTGGACCCAGATCCGGGCATGGATTCGACCGATCCGGTCCGCGCCGCGGCCGCGGTCCGCGATCCGGCACGGCTGCGGGCGGTCGCCACGGTTGACGAGGCGACCGTCGACGCGTGGTGCGACGACCTCGTCGTGTCCGCCCGGGCGCAACTGGGCACCTCCGCCGCGCTGGTGTCGATCGTGGAGCGGCACGGCCAGCGCTTTCCCGGTGCGTGCGGCCTGCCGCCGCCGTGGCAGCGCCGCCGGGCCGCGCCGCTGACCCACTCGTTCTGCCAGTACGTGGTCGGCTCCCGCCGGCCACTCGTCATCACCGACGCCCGCCGGCATCCCGTCCTGCACGACAACGCCGCCATCGACGACCTCGGGGTGGTCGCCTATGCCGGCGCGCCGATCGTCACCGACGCCGGCCACGTCCTGGGTGCGTTCTGCGCCATCGACAGCGTCCCGCGCTCCTGGACCGGCACCGAATTACGGCAGATCGCCGCCTACGCCGCCCGCTGCGGGCAGCGCTTCAGCCGGCCGCAGCCCACGGATCCGGGCCGGCCGGCGCGACCACCTGTCCGTCAACCGTCTCTGACGGATACCGGACCGGCGGATCACACCCCGCCCTCCGGCCGCACGGCGCCATTGGACCCGGCCACGCTCGTTCCCGGTTTCCGCATCGACGGCCGGCCACCGATCCGCATGTCGCGTGACGAGGTGGTGTTCGGCGGCCGCTTCCACGCCGAAGCCGCGACCATCAAGATCCGCATCACCGACACCGCCGAGGCCCGCGCACGATTCGCCCACCGCATCCAGGTGTACGCGGCATTCGGCCCGACCCCACCACCGGTCGTCGCCGGCGCCTACCGATGGAGCGACAACGACCGGTTCCTGATCCTGTCCGGTGGTCCCGGAACGATGCTGCAGACCCGTGAGGAACCCGACCGGGCGCTCACCTCCACGCACCTGCGCGCCGTCGTCGCGGCGGCCGCGCAACTGTCGACGTGGCGACCCGGCCGCGAGGACGCGCAGATGTGGCAGATCGACCATCACCGCATGATCGACGAACGGCACCGCGCGCACACCATCACCGACGACGAGGCCCGCCGCCTGCACGACCTGGCGCAATGGTGCGAACCGGTGCGGATGTTCGCCCACGGCGCCCTGACCATGCACTGCGTGAAACAGCTGCCGTCCGGCCGGCTCACCTTCACCGGATTCGACCGCGCCGGCATGTACCTGCCCGCCCGCGACCTCGCCACCCTGTATGTGACGCTGCCCCACGACGACCACGCCGGCCACCAGCACATCCTGCACAGGGTCATCGACGTCGACGCCCTGGAACCCTTCACCGTCAACCTGTTCCTCGCGGCCACCCCCACCGCCAACGTCCTGGCCGGAACGACCGCCGCCGGGCGAGCCGCGCACTGGGCCACGTTCTGGCACGCGCGCAACCTTGCGCACCGCCTCCTGCACCGGCTGACCGCCGATTGACTCCACCGCTACGCACCGGGCGGTGAGCATCTTCTGGCTCACCCCCGCGATCTGCGCGGACAGCTCGGAGTAGCGCAGCGGGCCGCGTAGGCCGAGCGCGACGATCAGCAGGCTCACCCACTTGTCGCGAGTGCGCGCACTCATCACTCGTGCCGGGGCCGACATGCCGGTGCTCACCGACGTCGAGCCCGCCCCGCTCGGCCCCGCGGACCTGCGGATCCGCGTCGGTGCGGCCGCCGTCAACCCGATCGACGTCTTTCTGGCAACCGAGCGGGGCCGGGCCGTGTTCGGCCTGCGTGGCGGGACCGGCCTGGGCTCGGACCTCACCGGCACCGTCATCGAGGCCGGCGCCCAGGTCGACGGCTTCGCCGTCGGCGACCGGGTGGCCGCCCTCGATCGCGACCCCGCCGCCCCGAGCCGGGCACACGCGGAGAGCATTGTCGTCGCGGCTGCCGATGCGCCCGCGTGCCTGCCGGTCTCGACCCGCTGGCCGCGGCATCGATACCGCTCAACGCACTCGCCGCGCGCCAGGGCCTCGACCTCCTCGGCCCGCCCGAGGGGCGGAGCCTGCTGGTGACCGGCGCGGGAGGAGCGCGCCGGACCGCCAAAGAGAGCGCTCCCAGACGTCGGTAATCGGCGGGCGTCACTGCTCAGCGCTCCGTGACAACGCCCTGGCCTGCGCATGTGCCAGCAACGGTAAGCGCTTTCCCGTTCCTCGCGAAACATTGACACCTCTCCAGGGAGCCTTCAAAGTGACCTCAGTGAGAGCGCTCTCTCACACCCGCGTCACACCGCCGATACCCCAGCGTCACGAAGGAGTCCCTATGGAGTGGTCGGAACCCCGCCCCGGCCATCGACGTTCACCCGGATCATTGACGAGCCGGCGCACCCTGCGTATCGCCACCATCGTGACCGCGTTGGCGGCCATGTTGATTGCGTACATCGTCGTGGTCACGACCCGCGCCAACGCGGCCGAGACCCTGCTGTCGCAGGGCCGGCCGACGACCGCCTCGTCGACGGAGAACGCCGGTACCCCCGCCAGCAGCGCGACCGATGGCAACACAGGCACCCGCTGGTCGAGCACCTTCAGCGTCCCGCAATGGATCCAGGTCGATCTCGGCTCCGCCCAGTCGATCACCCGGGTCACATTGAACTGGGAGGGGGCGTACGCCACCGCCTTCCAGATCCAGACCTCCGCCAACGGCACCACCTGGACGAACATCTACGCCACCACGACCGGCACCGGCGGCCAGCAGAGCCTGCCGGTCACCGGCACCGGTCGCTACGTGCGCGTCAACGCGACCGCGAAAGCCACCCAGTGGGGCGTGTCGCTGTGGGAGTTCCAGGTCTTCGGTGGCACCCCCGACACGCCGGGCGGCTGTGGCACCACCAACGCGGCGCAGGGCAAGCCGGCGACCGCGTCGTCGATCGAGAACGCCGGTACCCCGGCTTCGGCGGCATTCGACGGCAACACCGGCACCCGCTGGTCCAGCGCGGCCGCTGACCCGCAGTGGCTCCAGGTCGACCTGGGCACCGCCGTGTCCGTCTGCGGTGTCTCGCTGAACTGGGAGGCCGCCTACGCGACCGCCTTCCAGATCCAGGTGTCCACCAACGGCACGACCTGGACGAACATCTACAGCACGACCGCCGGCACCGGTGGTGTGCAGACCCCGGCCGTCACCGCCACGACCGGTCGCTACGTGCGCGTGAACGGCACCGCCCGGGCCACCCAGTGGGGCTACTCGCTGTGGGAGTTCCAGGTCTTCACCGGCTCCGGCCCGTCGGGCTCGACCTCGGTGTCGCCCAGCACGTCGCCCAGCACGCCGACGCTCCCGACGTCCGACACCCCTGACCTGGGCCCGAACGTGCGGATCTTCGATCAGTCGACGTCGGCGGCGACCATCCAGGCGGCGGTGGACCAGGCGTTCAACGCGCAGCTGCGCAGCCCGACCGCGCAGTTCGGCACCCAGCGCCATGTGTTCCTCTTCAAGCCCGGCACGTACGGGCGGGTGTGGGCCAACGTCGGCTTCTACACCACGGTCGCCGGTCTCGGCCTGAACCCCGACGACGTGACGATCAACGGCGCGGTCAACGTCGACTCCGGATGGAACTTCGGCGACGAGCTCAACGCGACCCAGAACTTCTGGCGCAGCGTGGAGAACCTGTCGATCGTGCCCGAGGGCGGCACCAACCGGTGGGCCGTCTCCCAGGCCGCCCCGATGCGCCGGGTGCACATCCGCGGCAACCTGACCCTGGCGCCCTCGAACCAGGACAACGGGCAGGGCTACTCCAGCGGCGGCTACCTCGCCGACTCCGTGGTCGACGGCGTCGTGTCCTCCGGCTCCCAGCAGCAGTGGTACACCCGCGACAGCCGGATCCAGCGCTGGGACGGCGGCGTCTGGAACATGGTCTACTCCGGCGTGCAGGGCGCCCCGCCCAACGCGTTCCCGAACCCGCCGCACACCACCCTGGCGACCACCCCCGTCACCCGTGAGAAGCCCTACCTGTACGTCGACAGTGCCGGCCTCTACCGCGTCTTCGTGCCCTCCATCCGGCGCAACTCCGCGGGCGCGACCTGGCCGAACACCGCCGGCACCTCGATCCCGATGCGGGAGTTCTACGTCGCCAAGCCCGGTGACAGCGCCGCCCGGATCAACTCCGCCCTCGCCCAGGGCCTGAACCTGTTCTTCACCCCTGGCACCTACTCCCTCGACCAGACCATCAGAGTCACCCGCCCCAACACCGTGGTCACCGGCATCGGCTTCCCGACCCTGATCCCGAACAACGGGGTCGAGGCCCTGAACATCGCCGACGTCGACGGCGTCAAGATCAGCGGCCTGACCTTCGACGCCGGGACGACGAACAGCCCGACGCTGATGAGCATCGGGCAGGCCGGCGTCCACACCGACCACGCCGCGAACCCGACCAGCCTGCAGGACGTCTTCTTCCGCATCGGCAGCAGCGTCCAGGGCAAGGCCACCACCACCCTCGCCGTGCACAGCGACGACACGATCATCGACCACATCTGGGCCTGGCGGGCCGACCACGGCGGCGCGCCCACCGGCTGGACGGTGAACACCGGCGACACCGGCCTCATCGTGAACGGCGACGACGTCCTCGCCACCGGCCTGTTCGTCGAGCACTACCAGAAGTACGAGGTGATCTGGAACGGCAACCGCGGACGGACGATCTTCTTCCAGAACGAGAAGCCGTACGACGTGCCCAACCAGGCAGCCTGGATCGGCCCCCGGGGCAACGGCTACGCCGCCTACAAGGTCGCCGACACCGTCACCGACCACGAACTGTGGGGCGGCGGCTCGTACTGCTACTTCAGCGCCAACCCCGCCGTGCGGCTGGACCGGTCCTTCGAGGTACCCAACCGCTCCGGCGTCCGGCTGCACAGCGTCATCACCGTCTCCCTCGGCGACGTCGGCACCATCGCCAACGTCGTCAACGACACGGGCGGCGCCGTCCCCAACCCCGCCGGCAACACCACCCCACGCCAGGTGGTGAACTACCCCTAACCCCTGCCCCGTCAACCCCAGCGCAACACCGACGTGAACCCGGCGGCCACCGGTGCAACCCGCACCGGTGGCCGCCGCAACAACCGCATCCGCGCGCTCCGCGGCGCTACCGGGCCGGGCGGTAGGTGAGCACGGCCACGCCGCCGGTCAGCACCGTGGTGTCCACGAGGGTCAGGTCGACCCGCGGCGCCCCGTCCTCGGCCAGGGCCCGCCCCTTGCCCAGCAACACCGGGTGCACGAGGATGCGGTACTCGTCGACCAGGTCGTGTTCACGAAGCGCACCGATCAGGCTGTGGCCGCCGTACACGACGAGATCCCGGCCAGCCCGCCGCTTCAGCTCGGCGACGCCCTGCGCGACATCGCCACCGATCACGTGCGAGTTGGCCCACCGCAGATCCTGCAGTGTGGTGGAGGCGACGTACTTGGGCATGCGGTTGATCGCGTCGATGTACGGCAGTTCACCCGCCCGCGCCGGCCACAGCGCGGCGAAAACCTCGTAGGTGCGGCGGCCCAGCAGCAAGCCGTCACACTGCTCCAGCAGGTCGCCGTGGTACGCCGCGGCGGCGTCGCTGTTGTACGGGATGGTCCATTCCTGCAGGTCGTCCGCTCGCCCGTCCAGCGTCGCGTACGTCGAGACGATCAGCTTGCCCATGATGCGCTCCTCCGGTGTGTTCCGACACCAGGACGTACCGGCCGGCCCGCCGCAGTTCATCGGCAGCGCGCCGATGACTTCCCGCGCGCCGGCCGGTATGTGTATGCGCGGGACCTTGCACGACGACGGAGGACACAGTGACGACAACACACAGCGAGGACTTCACCGTCCGGACCGATCCGTTCCGGCGGGAGCTGCTGGCGCACTGCTACCGGATGCTCGGCTCGGTCCACGACGCCGAGGACCTCGTCCAGGAGACGCTGCTGCGGGCCTGGCGCGCCTACGACCGGTTCGACCCGGGCCGCGCCACCATGCGCACCTGGCTGCACCGCATCGCGACCAACGCCTGCCTGACCGCCCTGGAGCAACGCACCCGCCGTCCGTTGCCCGCCGGCCTCGGCGCGCCCGACAACGACCCCGACCGGCCACTCATCCGTGGCGAAGAAGTACCGTGGCTCCAGCCGATCCCCGACGCCATGGTCGGCGACCCGGCCGACGTGCTCGCCGCGCGGGGCTCACTGCGGCTCGCGTTCGTGGCCGCGCTGCAGTTCCTCCCCGCCCGGCAACGGGCTGTTCTCGTCCTGCGCGACGTGCTGGACTGGCCCGCCGCCGACGTCGCCGCGGCCCTGGACATGACGACCGTCGCGGTGAACAGTGCGCTGCAGCGGGCCCGCGCCCGGCTCGGCGAGGCCGGGCTGACCGAGGACCAGATCGGCGAACCGTCCCAGCCCGAGGCGCGCGCCCAGGTCGACCGCTACGTCACCGCCTTCACGAACGCCGACCTCGCCGCGCTGGAGCGGCTGCTGACCGACGACGCGACGCTGGAGATGCCGCCGTTCCTCAACTGGTTCCAAGGCCGCCAGGCGTACCTGCGCTTCATCGCCCGCGGCTTCACCCTGCGTGGCACCGACTGGCGCATGCTGCCCGCCGCCGCGAACGGCCAGCCGGCGGTGGCCGCCTACACCCGCGCCGTCGACGGCTACGCCCTGCACAGCCTGCAGGTGTTCACGGTCGCCGCCGACGGCATCGCCCACACGACTGTGTTCCAGCACCAGGACACGTTCGACCGGTTCGGCCTGGCTCGCCGGATCCCCGCCTCCACCGGCTGAACCATTCTCAGGATCAGGTGCCGTTTGCCAAGGGCAGGTCCGCTGTACCGACGTCATCGGCCGGCCGTGCCCTGCCATGCGCAGCAATGCCGGCGCATGGCAGGGGTGCGGTGGTCAGGTCCAGTCGGGGAAGCTCTCGCTGTCCGGCAGGTGCCGGATCAGCCGCGGGCCGGTGCCGTCGGTGTTGACGGCCCAGAGGTCATCGAGGAATGTGCCGGTGCGGTTGCTGCCGAACGCGATCCGCCGGCCGTCGGGAGAGAACGTCGGGCCGGTGTCGAAGTACGGTCCGGACGTCACCTGCCGGAGGTGTGTGCCGTCCGGGTCGACCGTCCACACCGACGACGCCGTGGGCACGTCGCGTTCGAAGACGAGCCGGCGGCCGTCCGGTGACCACGCCACCTGGTGGTCGTAGTCGGGCGAGGCCGTCACCTGCCGCACCGCGCCGGTACCCAGGTCCAGCAGGTACACGTCGCCGGCGTCGCCCTGCTGCGACCCACGGGTGAACGCCAACCGGGTCCCGTCCGGCGACCACGCCGGTTCGAAGTCCAGGTCCGGGCCGGACGTGAGCACCCGCAGGTCCCCGCCGTCCGCGGCGCGCATCGTCGCCAGGTGGAACCCGTCCGGGCCGACAAGGGTGAACGCGATCCGGGTGCCGGTGGGGTCCCAGACCGGGTCGCGGGCGTCGACGCCGTGGGTGAGCTGCCGCTGGTCGGTACCGTCGGCGCGCATCGTCCAGACAGCGCCCGGACCGAACGGTGCCGGGGTGCGCCAGAACGCGATCCGCGTCCCGGTGGCGTTCCACGCCGGACCGAACTCGTGCCGGTCCGGTGTCGTCGTCAGCCGGCGCAGGTGCGAGCCGTCCGACCGGATCACGTACAGGTCGTTCTGGGTCAGGTCGCCTGCGGCCGCCTCGGCCTGGAACACGAGCTCGCCGCCACCCACCGACGCGGCCGGGGCGGCCCCGGCGGGTGCCGCGATGGGAAGGATGGTGCCGAGCACGACCACTGCCGGGACCAGTCTGCTGATGCGCATGTCGCCCTCCTCAGGGGATACCAGTGGCACGACGACGCGCCGGCACCGCCGATGGTTGGCCCGCACCAACCGTCGGATCGAGGACACCGCTGTTCCCGTCCCCTGTCCGCCTCCTCGACGACGCGCCACCTGACCCGCTGCAACGGACGTTCCCCTCCGCAAAGCGGTCGGCCGTGTCGCGCCCGACAACGTGGCCGCTGCGGTGTCGTCGCCGTCGGTGGCGGGGAATGCCGTTTGCCCGGCAAATGCTGTTTGCCGGGTTGCGCTCCGGGTAGCGCTTCAGGTCAGGCTTGCTCCCCGAGCCCTCCCGGAGGGAATCATGAGCAACAGCTTCGACCCCGACTACACCGACGACCGCAATCCATCCAGAGTGCGTGACACGCGGTCCGCGGCGAGCGACCGCGATACACGCCGACGTCCCGGTGGCCGTAACGCCCGCCGGCCCGGCGACCGGGGCGGCGCCGACGCGCGGTCGTCGGACCTGGACGATCGCCGTGACATGGATCGAGAGACCGTCGTCGACCATGACACCGACACCCGGTCGTCGGACCTGGACGATCGCCGTGACATGGATCGGGAGACCGTCGTCGCCCGGGAGAGGGAGCGGTACGGAGGTGTCAAGGTCGGCGCGGCCTTCTTCGGCTGGCTCACCGCCGTCGGCATGGCGGTCCTGCTCACCGCGCTGCTCGGCGCCGCCGGAACCGCCATCAGTCTCGCGACCGGCACCGACCTCGGCAATGCCGCCGCCGCCCAGGGATCCGAGACGATCGGTGTCCTCGGCACGCTCGCATTGCTGATCATCACGTTCGTCGCCTACTACTGCGGCGGGTACGTCGCCGCTCGGATGGCCCGGTTCAACGGCGTCAAACAAGGCGTCGCCGTCTGGATCTGGGCCGTGGTCATCGCCGCCGTCGTCGCCGTCCTCGGTCTGGTGGCCGGCGACCGGTACGACGTGCTCGCCAGACTCAACAGCCTGCCCCGGGTGCCGGTCAACGAGGGCACCGTGACGACCGCAGGCATCATCGCCCTGCTCGCCGTCGCCGTCGTCAGCCTTCTCGGCGCCATCCTTGGTGGACTGGCCGGCATGCGGTTCCACCGCAACGTAGACCGAACCGGACTGGGCGGCTGAACACTCCAAGGATCAGGCTGCGGGCGGTTGTGCCGGCGCGGTGGAAACCCGCACCGGCCAACCGTCGAGCGCAGGAGCCGCGCACTGCGGCCACCTCACCGTCAACGGCTGGCAACGCCGACACGGTACAGCTGAGTCACGGCGGCGATGTCCGCGTCGTGCAGGCCGGATGACGCCGCGTCCTCGTAGCGCTGTCGCACCGCTCTGGCCGCCGGCAGCTCAACCGCTGCCGCCCTCGCGACGTCCAGCGCCAGACCCGCGTCCTTGGCGCCGAGCGCGGTCGCCCACCAGCCCTCCTGCGAACCGGTCAGCACATCCTCGAAACGGTTCGCCAACCCTGCCGGCAGCGCCGGGCTGGCACCGAGCAGGTCCCGCAGCTGGTCGTCGCGCAGACCCCCCGAACGTCCGACGGCAAACGACTCGGCCAGGGCGACCACCTCCGACAGCAGCAGCAGATTGGTCGCCAGTTTGGCGGTGATGGCCAGCTGCGCCGTGTCGTACCGCCGGACCGTGTCCGACAGCGACGCGACGACCGGGCCGAGCCGGTCCACGACGCCGGCGTCGCCACCGAGCAGCAGGACCGCCTTCCCCGCCTCGACCGCGGCCGGGCTGCCCACGACGGGCATCGCGACGAACCGGCCGGGAAACGCCGCAACCAGCTCCGCGCTGAGGCCCGGTGACACCGTGGAGCAGTCGACGTACATGGTGCGCCCACCGATCGCTGACCGC
Organism: Dactylosporangium sp. NPDC049525; assembly: GCF_040676755.1. NCBI lineage: Bacteria > Bacillati > Actinomycetota > Actinomycetes > Micromonosporales > Micromonosporaceae > Dactylosporangium > Dactylosporangium sp. NPDC049525. The sequence continues at coordinate 109,280 of NZ_JBFAPO010000032.1, forward strand.
AGCTCCCCCAACGCAACGGCCCGGACCGCGTCGTCGTTGGCCAGCATGGTGATCACCACATCGGCGTCGGTGGCGGCGTCGGTGATACTGGACGCTTCCATGGCGCCCGCCGACACGATCACTCCGGCCTTGCCCGGCGTCCGATTCCACACCGCCACGCGGTGGCCGCCGTCCACGAGCCTCCCGGCGATCGCGCGACCCATCCGCCCCAAGCCCACAACAGCAACGTCCATGCTGGCTCCCGCGCGTCGGCCTCCGCTTTCGATGACACGGCGGAGTTCCCCTCCGCCCCGCCCGCAAACGCGGGCCCGCCGTGGACAGTTGCCCGGTCCACAGCCCAGATCACGGCACGCCGGCTTTGGTCCCCGGCGCTCGACCTCGCCCAGGCAGGATGACGGACCTGCGGTGGCCGACGCGCCCCGTCAGCGGCAGCGCGATCTACGAAGGGTCAGGGGGTAGCACGACCGGCTCGACGCGGGCGCCGTCCCCTGACCGGCGGACGACCTCAGCCGGGTGAGGTGGCCCGGTGCTCCGCCGCAGAGCATGAAGGCTGGACAACCGCAGACGTTGAACGGAGGCGGATATGACCAGCTTTCCATGGCATCGCCGGCAGTCACGACAGCACGACGCCGTCGACAGGGCGGCGGCCGAACCCTTCTGGGAGGTGCTCGGGCTCGGCCTGATCACCATCGTATTCGGCATCGCGGTCCTCGCCTGGCCGTCGAACACGCTGGCGCTGCTCGGTGCGCTGGTCGGGGTCTGGCTGCTCGTCGCCGGCGCGATCCGCCTCGTCGGCGCGTTCGGCCACGACCAGACCACCGGTCGGCGGGTGCTCCTCGGCAGCGTCGGCGTCCTGCTGATCGTCGGCGGCATCGCCTGCCTGCGCCACGTGGCTACCGGCGTGGCGATCCTGGCCGCCATCATCGGGCTGGCCTGGCTGATCAGCGGCATCGCCGAACTGGCCGTTGCGCTCCTGACCCGCGGCCGGATCCGCACCTCGCTGCTGGCGATCGGGGCGGTGTCGCTGCTGGTCGGGCTGGCGTTCGTGTTCTGGCCCGGCCTGTCCCTCGGCGCGACGATCCTGCTGACCGGCATCAGCGCGCTGCTCATCGGTGCCGCCGAGGTCGCTTTCGCGTTCCAGCTCCGCGAACACCATCCTGCGGCGGGCCCCGCGCCGAAGGTCTCGGATCAGCGATGACCGACGTCATCAGCACCGTCGACCCGGACCGTACGGCAGATCCGCCGTGGTATGCGAGGCCGGGGACCGAGGTGGTGACAGCGCTCGGCAGCGACGCCGAACGGGGCCTGGACCACGATGCGGCGGCGACCCGGCTCAGCTCCTACGGACCCAACAGCGTCCCGCGTGAGCGACCGCCGTCCGCATGGTCGGTGGCGCTGGGGCAGCTGCGCGACCCGATGAACCTCATGCTCGTCGTCGTGGTCGCGGTGGGCCTGGTGTCCGGCGGGTTCCTGACCGCGGTCGTCGTCGGGCTGCTCGTGGCGCTCAACGTGGTGCTCGGCGCCCGGCAGGAGTTGCGGGCCAGGGCCAGCGTCGACGCGCTCGCCACCACGCAGGTGCCGCAGGCAAGGGTCGTGCGCGACGGCGGGCTGGTCGTCGTGCCCGCCGCCGACCTCGTCCCCGGCGACGTCGTCGAGCTCGAGGCGGGCGACCTGGTCCCGGCCGACGGGCGGGTGCTGCGCTCGGCGACGTTGGAGGCCCAGGAGGCGGCGCTGACCGGTGAGAGCGCACCCGTGGCCAAAGACGCCACCGTTCTCACCGCAGCCTCCGACGGCCGGGATGTGGCACTCGGCGACCGGTCCAACATGCTCTTCCAGAATACGTCCGTCACCCGCGGCACAGCAGCGATGGCGGTCACCGCGACCGGCACGCACACCGAGATGGGCCGCATCGCCACGATGCTCAACACCGTGCAGCGGACCCGCTCACCGCTGCAACGGGAACTGGACTCGCTCACCCGGGTCCTGGGCGTCATCGCGTGGACCGCCGTCGCGTTCATCGTCGTCGTCGGCTGGCTGCGGGGGCTGCCGATCAGCGACGTGGTGCTGCTGGGCACGGCGATGGCGATCTCAGCGATTCCGACCGGCCTGCCGGCGTTCGTGTCGGGACTCCTCGCTTACGGCGCCAAGGACCTCGCCCGGGCGAAGGCCGTCGTCAAGAACCTCACCGACGTCGAGACGCTCGGCGCCACCGGCACCATCAACACCGACAAGACCGGCACGCTGACGATGAACGAGATGATGGTCTCGGTCATCCACGCCGACGGCGCCTGGTTCACCGTCGACGGTGACGGCTACCGCAAGACCGGCGGGATCAGATCCGTCGCCGGCACGCCCACGCCCGACTTCACCGCGCTCGCGCTGGGCCTTGCACTCGACAGCGACGCGACCGTCGCCGACGACGGCGCCGTGATCGGCGACCCCACCGAGGCGGCGCTGGTCGTGCTCGCGGCCAAGCTCGGCGTCAACGCCGAGGAGACCCGGCGGGCGTACCCACGGCTGGCCGAGATCCCGTTCGACTCCAGCTACAAGTTCATGGCGACCTTCCACCGCATCCAGGTCGACAAGACCGACCGGGTCGTCATGCTCGTCAAGGGCGCACCCGACGTGGTGCTCGACCGTTGCGCACACGCCGGCGAGCCGCTGCACGGCGGCCGGGAGCCGATCGGCGCGGCCCGCGCGGGTATCGACGCCGCCAACGACCGGATGGGCGGCGAAGGACTGCGGGTGCTCGCCTTCGCCGCCCGGCTCCTCGACCCCGACGAGGAACCGGCGACAGGGACCGCGACGGGGACCGCGGCAGGGGCGGACCTCATGACGCTGGCGCATCGCCTCGTCTATGTCGGCATGGTCGGCATCATCGACCCGCTCCGTGCCGAGGCCACCGCCGCGGTACGGACCGCGCAGCAGGCCGGCATCGACGTGCGGATGATCACCGGCGACCACGCCGTCACGGCCCGGGCCATCGGCGAGCAGCTGCACCTCGGTCCGGGCACGATCAGCGGCCCGCAGCTGCAGGCCCTGCCCGACGATGAGCTGACCCGCCGGCTGCCGCAGCTGCACGTCTTCGGGCGGGTGTCACCGCAGGACAAGCTCCGCCTGACCCGGTCCCTGCAACGGGAGGGGCTGGTCGTGGCCATGACGGGCGACGCCGTCAACGACGCCGCCGCCCTGAAACAGGCCGACATCGGGGTCGCCATGGGCAGCGGCAGCGCGGTCACGAAACAGGCCGCGCGGATGATCCTCACCGACGACAACTTCGGCACCCTGGTGCACGCCATCGAGATCGGCCGCCGCGTCTACGAAAAGATCGTCGCCTACGTACGTTTCCAGATGACGCAGCTGCTGGCGCTGGTCCTGCTGTTCGTCGCCGCGACGGCCTTCAACCTCAACCACGGTGTGGCACTCACCCCCGCGATGGTGCTCTACCTGCTGTTCTTCGCTACCGCGGTCGGCGTCGTCATCATCGCGGTGGACCCCGGTGATCCCACGGTCATGCGGCGGGCACCGCGGGACCCCGCGGTGCCGATCACCAACCGGGCCGCCGAGCTGACCTGGCTGTCCTACGCCGCGGTGCTGTTCCTGGCCGCGCTCATCCCGCTGGCGTGGGGCCCCGACATGCCCCGGACGGACGCCGCAAGCGCGTCGCTCACCATGACGTTCGTCGTGCTGGGTCTCGGCACCGCGGCGAACGCCGTCGTCAACCGCCGCGACCCGGCGAGCGGACTCGGCCCGCCGATTCTCAAGGCCGCGGCGATCAGCCTCATCACCGTCGGGATGCTCATTCTGGCCACCTGGGTGGGTTTCCTCCAGCGCGCCCTGCTGACCCAGCCGCTCACCGGGGAGCAGTGGCTGGCCTGCCTCGCGCTGGCCCTCGCGCTGCCCGCCGTCGCCGAGACCGCCAAGGCGATCCGCCGCGCCCGCACCGACGCCCGCACGGACGCCCGCCAACCGAAGCCCGGAGGCAGCACGACATGACGAATGACCGGCCCCGGCCGCGGATGAAGGACAGGCAGTACCAGCGTGAACTGCGGGTCCTGCACGGCGAGCTCGTCGCGATGCAGGAGTGGGTCAAGGCCACCGACGCCAAGATCTGCGTCATCTTCGAAGGCCGTGACACCGCCGGAAAGGGCGGCACGATCAAGGCGATCACCGAACGGGTCAGCCCCCGCGTGTTCCGGGTCGTCGCGCTACCCGCCCCCGACGACCGCCAACGCTCGCAGATGTACCTGCAGCGCTACCTGCCGCACCTGCCGGGCGCCGGCGAGGTGGTCATCTTCGACCGCAGTTGGTACAACCGTGCCGGCGTCGAGCCGGTCCTGGGCTTCTGCACGAAGGAGCAGTCCCGGCAGTTCCTGCACACGGTCCCCGAGGTCGAACGCGCGATCGTCGACTCAGGGATCATCCTGCTCAAGTACTGGCTCGAGGTCAGCCCCGCCGAGCAGACCCGCCGCCTGCGCAACCGCATCAACGACCCGCGCAAGACCTGGAAGCTCTCCGAACTGGACCTCAAGTCCTACCGCCGCTGGGACGACTACACCCAGGCCCGCGACGCGATGTTCCACGCCACCGACACCGCCTGGGCGCCATGGCATGTCGCGGACACCGACGACAAGAAGCGCGGCCGCCTGAACGTCATCAGCCACCTGCTCAGCGTCGTGCCGTATGAACCGCTCCCGAAGCACAGGGTGCGCCTGCCGAAACGCACCGACCGGACCCGCGACAGCGAGCGCGACACATCCGCCCAGCACATCCCGACACCGCACTGACCCGTCGTCTCGGCTGTTGCAGCCACCGTCAGCGGCAGGTCTGTCGGCGCGGCCCGCGGATCGCGGCAGATTCGATGGCCGGCGTGGACATGGGAGGATCGCTGCCGTGGCTATGCGTGTCATTGCCGTCTTTCCCGAGATGGACACGACAGCGGTCGAGCGGTTCCGCAGGAGGTGGGATCCCCTCGCCACCGCCGTGCCGGCCCACATCACCGTCGCGTTCCCGTTCGAGTGGGCCGGGCCGGTGTCCGGATTGGCGGCCGCCCTGCAGCCCGTCATCACCGCTTGCACGTCCTTCGCGTTCGGGCTCTCGAACCCGACGGTCTGGGACGACGAGTACCTGTTCCTGTTGCTCGGTGACGGCCGGGAGCAGGTGTCGCAGTTGCACGAGTCGATCTACCGCCAGGTGCTTCGCGGGGCGCGACGGCCGACGCGTTTCGTTCCCCACATGACTGTCGGTCGCCAGGCCGACGAGGTGGCATTACGCGTTGGCGTCAGCGAGGCGGCTGCGATGGATCTGCCGTTGATCGGCAGGGCGCGGTCCTTGACCGTCTACCGCCGGGACGAGGACGGACGGCGAGTTCGGGAATTGGACATTCCCCTCGGCGCAGCGTCGTGAACGGGGGATGTGCGCCTCCGTCAGCGCCGGACGCCGTTACGGCCAGTCCACGCCTGCGGGCACGAAGCCGATGCAGCGCCGGAGGCGATGTGCGCCTCGACGGACCCCGCGCAGCAGCCCGTATCGCCGGATCGACATCGACATGTACTGGGAGCAGGACGGCGTGAAGCGGCAGCTGCGGGGTTGGCGTGGTGAGAGGAAGCGGCGGTAGGCGGCGATCGATCCGACCGCGGCCCAGGCGAGTGGGTTGAGGAACCATCCGCGGGCACGGCGAGGAGGCGGCAGCGGCGTCGGCACGGCTGCGCTCCTGGCGTCCAGCGCACCGAGGCGTACGAGGAGCCCGACCGTGACGGTCGTGATCGACGCCCGCCGCGCGGTCGGAGCGGCACTCATGCGGTGCCGAGCCGGCGGGCGATGGCGCGGGCCTCCTCGTCCAGCGCGTCGGCCTTCTCCTGCTGGCCGTCGATCCGCAGCATCTCACCGATCGGCCAATGCACCCACGACACGAACGTCGGCCCGGACGTGGCCAGACCCCCGTCCGCGATGAGCCTGCGAACCAGATCCAACGCCTCATCGAACGCGACGAACACATCGGCCCGCCGCTCGGGTACACCCCACAACGCGACACCCACATCCAACAAAGCACCCGCAATCGAAGCCGGTTGACCAAGCCGACGCGCAATGGCGAGCGCCTCCTCAGCCAGGACACCGGCCTTCTCATGCTGACCGTCGATCCGCAACATCTCACCGATCGGCCAATGCATCCACGACACGAACGTCGGCCCGGACGCGGCCAAGCCACCATCCACAATGAGCCTGCGAACCAGATCCAACGCCTCATCGAACGCGACGAACACATCGGCCCGCCGCTCGGGTACACCCCACAACGCGACACCCACATCCAACAAAGCACCCGCAATCGAAGCCGGTTGACCAAGCCGACGCGCAATGGCGAGCGCCTCCTCAGCCAACACACCGGCCTTCTCATGCTGACCGTCGATCCGCAACATCTCACCGATCGGCCAATGCACCCACGACACAAACGTCGGCCCCGACACCGCGAGACCATCATCCGCAATGAGCCCACGAACCAGATCCAACGCCTCATCGAAGGCGATAAACACATCGGCCCGCCGCTCTGGTACACCCCAAAGAGCGACACCGACATCAAGCAGGGCGCCCGCAGTCGAAGCCGGTTGGCCGAGCCGGCGGGCAATGGTGAGCGCCTCCTCCGCCAGGGCACCGGCTTTCGCGTGCTGGCCGTCGATCCGCAGCATCTCGCCGATCGGCCAGTGCACCCACGACACGAACGTCGGCCCGGACGTGGCCAGGCCGCCTTCCGCGATGACTCCGCGCACCAGGTCGAGTGCCTCGTCGAACGCGACGAACGCCTCCGGTCGCTGCTCGGGAACGCTCCACGACGCGACGCCCTGGTCCAGTAGGCGGCTGGCCTCCCGGAGCCGGTCGGCGGCCGGGGTGCCGGCGACGGCGGCGGTGACAGCGGTCTGGGTGGCGAGCACGGCCTCCTGGAACGACGCGCCGGCGGTGAGTTCGTCGCGGATGAACGACAGGCCGTGCTGGGCGATCTGGGACAGCCAGGTGAGGGCCGGCGCGCCGTCGCCGCGCTGCACCGCCTGGGCGATCTCCCGGACGGGACCGGCCAGGCTCGCCGAGATGGCTTCGAGGTCGGCGTCCTCGGTGAAGGTCTCGTTCAGCAGCCGGGCGATCCGGGCCTTGAGCTCGGGAGCGTCCTGCTGCCGGCGGATGGCCTCGAGCGCCACCGGGCCGAGGAGGTCGGCGAGCTGCGTCACCGTCCGGCCGTCCTCGGTCGTGATGAGGTGGGTGTCCCGCAGGCGGCGGATGGTGCCCACCGTGCTGGCGGCGTGCTCGCCACCCGAGCTCGACATGACGGAGTTGACCGCGCAGAGCGGCGCGATGTACAGGTTGACGTCGCCGTTGGCCATGACGACCCCGGCGAGCACGACGATGCCTTCGGGGAAGGACTGCCGCAGCAGGTTCCGGCTGAACTGGCGGTTGAGCTGCTCGGACAGGCCGTCTCGGATGTCGCGGTCGCCGATGCTGTAAGGACTTGAGACGCCGTCGACCGAGTAGCTGACGAGCCGCACGGCCACCTCGGTCGGCTCCGCGAAGAGGCGCACTTCGATGCGCAGGTCCGCCGAGGCGTCGCCGAAAACGCCCGCGCAGCCCTTCAGGTCGAAGTCCATGTGCACGTTGAAGATGTGGGAGCGCAGCAGCGACCGGCCGGGGGCGTTGAAGGACGCGCCGGTGCAGCCGCCGGGACCGGTCTTCGCGAAGGTCACCCGCGTCGTGATGTGCTCGACGTTGTCGGCGAGGCGAGGGCTGGCCACGAGCGCGTCGGCGGTGAAGCCGTCAATCGTCGCCTGGGCTCCGCGAGCGATCCCGGCGCCGTCAGGTGCGAAGCCCGCGGCGCGCTCGACCATCGAGGCCGCGACCGGGCTGAGCTCGGTGACGGCCGCGTCGAGGTTCGGGTCGAGGAACAGGACGCCGTTCTCGAAGACGGCGTACGTGCCGCGGGGCGGCGGTGGCGGGGTGCCCGGACGGTGCGGTTCGTCGGGCACGCGCAGGACGTCGCTGGTGGGGGCACCCAACGGGCCGTCGAACTGACCGGTGTTGTCCCAGTAGTCGTACAGCGGGCCATAAAGCACCCGCGCGCACGAATTGGGCGACGAAATGATGATGCCGCGGGGAAAGTACTGCCAATGGATGTAGCCGACGCCGACGAGCCACCGGTACATGACCCGCGTGTCCGGAAAGCGGCCGAGCTTCTCCGTGAGATCACTGCCGAGGATCTGTGCGTGGCGGACCTCGACCGGGTTGTTGTCGTTCTCGTCCGCAGCCTGACCCCGAATTCGCGCCATGGCATTCCCTCCACCTGGCATCGATCATGGACGCACGTCATCAATCGCTCACCGGAACCGGGTCCGCGAGATTCCTCAAGCAAATATTGACGGACCGCGACACCGTTGCGGTCCACGAGCGTCCGGCCGTCCGAGTCGGATTCCTGACCCGTATTGAGTATTTGCCGGCCCTTGCATGCCGTCTCTCTCCGGTGACGAGCCGACCGGCTCGCCACCGCACTGCCAAGGAGGAGACATGACCGATTCGTTGGCCCCGGCGCTGGTCGACGCGACGATCCAGAGCGGGGTGCTGGTCGCCGCCGACGGGACCGTCCTGGACACCACCGGCCAGGGCATCGGCCGCCAGGTGAACACCGCGCCGGAGGGTGCGAAGTTCAAGGTCCGCGTTGCCGGCAAGAAGGTCACTGAGATCCTGAGCAACGAGTCCGGCGAGACGCACCGCCGCGAGGAGAAGCAGAAGCAGGACGGCAAGGAGGCATTCGCCGAGCTGCTGACCTCACGCAGGGTGGAGGCGGTGATCCTGTCCAGCACGACGGAGCACACCCTGCCCACCGGCAAGGGCCGCCGCCAGCACCTGGTCGACGTGATCGGTGACGACAACTTCAAGGTCGTGGGCGTCACCTCGACCGACTTCCAGCTGCGGATCCCCGTGAGCGGTGACAAGGACTGGCTCGTCACCGGGTCCTACGCGACGACCAGCGCCAAGGTGACGCTGTCGATCAACCACTACGGCCGGGGCTCCGCCTGGTGACCGACCCCGCACCATGAACGGGTGCCGCCCGCGCGGCGGGCGGCACCCGCCTCAAGCGGCCAGGCGCTGGTCATCCGGTGCGGTGCGGTAGGTGGCGAGGGTGTCGGCGAGGGCCTGCTCGACGGGGGTGGCGTGGACGCCGAGCTTGGCGGCGATCTTGCTGCTGTCGACGATGAACGGCTCGTCGAACTGGTACTGCATCTCCAGCAGCTCCCGCAGGGTGCGGTTGGTGAGCGCGGCGAGGCGGACCAGCGCCGGACGCATCTGGCGCAGCCGGGTGCGGGGCCGGCCGGCCTGCCGGTAGGCGATGTCGACGAGCTGGCGGGTGGTGCGGGTGTCGGGGTCGTTGGGCAGGTGCCACACCTGCCCGACGGCGTCGGGGTGTTCGCCGAGGACGGCGAGGCCCTCGCCGATGTCGGGGATGTAGGTGTAGCTGTGCGGCTGGTCAGGGTTACCCAGCACGGTCGCGGCCGAGCCGGCGACTGCGGCGGGGAAGAGGCGGTCGCCGAGGTTGGACTGCGCGCCGCCGCGCGGGCCGAAGTAGTCCGAGGCGCGGCCGATGGCGACCTCGACCCGGCCGGACTCGTGGGCGGCGAGCAGGTCGCGGGCCATCCGGGCGCGCAGCTGGCCCTTGCGGGTGTGGGCCGCGTAGGCGCGGGTTTCGGTGAGGGGTTGCCCGGCAGGCCGTCCGTACATGTAGACGTTCTCCATGCTGACCATCCGGGCGCCGTTGGCCTCGGCCGCGGCGAGCACACCGGCCTGCAGGGCGGGGAACTCCTCGAGCCAGCGGGTGTAGGGCGGGTTGAGGGTCTGGTAGACGATGTTGGCGCCCCGGGTGACGGCGGTGGTGAACTGTGGATCGCTGGCGTCACCGCCGATCACCTCGACGTCGTCGGGGACCGGGGCGGCGCCGGAGCGGTTGATCAGCCGGGCCGTCTCGCCGCGACGGCGCAGCGCGTCGAGCGTGGCCAGTCCGATGGCGCCGGTACCGAAGATCACGTGGCGTGGGGTGGGGTTCATGCGGTGCCTCCCGGAATGTGGGCGAGGGGTTCGCGAGCGGGCATGAGCCGGTGCAGGAGCAGGCCGGACAGCGCGGAGACGGTGATCGCTCCGGCGGCGCCGAAGACGGTGTACTGCCGCTCGACGTCGACGCCGACCAGGGTGGTGAGCGTCCAGCCCAGCGCCCACAGCACGGGGATCGCCGCGGCCCAGGCGGCGCGGTGCCGCGCCGGGGCGGGCAGGGCGAGGGCCTGGGCGGGCCCGAGGACCAGGCCGGTGAGGGCGCCCATCACCGCGAGGTCGGCCAGGGTGGTGCCGAAGCCGACAGTCAGGGCGCCGAGGAGCAGCCCGAGGCCCATGCCGGCCGCGGTGGCCGGGATCCAGCGGCGCGGGTCGAGGCGGCGGCCGCCGGCCAGGCTCTGCCCGGCACCGATGACCACGCCCGTGATCACGCCCCCGGCCAGCGCGGCCGGCACACTGTCGACGCGGCCGGCGACGGCGCCTCCGGCGATGCCGGCGAGCGGGAAGGACACGAACCCGGCGGTCCAGATCAGCCACGGCCGCAGGAACACGGACCGGGTCAGCAGCGATGCGGTCATGGTGATCAGCTCCTGACGCCGGTCAGCGCCGAACCGGCCGGGGCGGACCGGTCCTGGCGGGGGCGGCGGACGAGCAGGACGGCGAACGCCACCAGCCAGACGCTCCACAGGACGTAGCCGGCGAAGTTGGCCAGGTCGATCGCGGGCAGGTCCAGCGGCGACAGCACGCCGGCGAGGATGAGGATCGCCGAGACGGTCCCGAGGACGCTGAACCAGCGCCCGGCGATCGTCCGCCCGAGTGCCACCAGGACCAGGAGCGTCCACGCGGCGGTGAGGAGGTACCCGAACGTCTCCCCGACGATGTTGCCGAGGATCAGGTGTGCCGTGGCGAACGAGTCACGCCCGGCCGCGGCGACCGCGGGGTCGGTGCTGGCCGCATCGGCGGCGTAGCCCGGCACCAGCAGCGGCCATCGGGACAGGCCGACCACCTGGACGACGGCGGCGGCGATACCGACCGGCACCGCGACCCGCATCGCCAGGTGGGCGGACAGCCGGCCGACGCCGACGGCGATCGGGGCGAACAGCGCGGCCGAGACGGCCAGCACCGCGAACCAGGCCATGACCGTGGCCTGCGCGGCGCGGAACGCGGTGAGCACGTCGCCGACCGGTTCCTTGAGGACATCGGGGTAGTTGAAGACGGTGCCGAGGGCGGTGAACGCCACGTTGGTCAGGACGGCGGCGGCGACGAGCAGTGCCGCGGTCAGCTTGCGGTTCATCACTTCTCCTTGGGGTCGTGCGGGGCGAAGGCCGGGGGTGTTGCGGCAGGTGCGGCGGCGATCCAGGCGACGAGGAAGTTGTCGGGATGATCGACGAGGTGGTCGCGGGCGAGGGCGTCCACGCGGTCGTGGTCGCCGTCGAGGTGGGCGGCGGCGATGGCGACGAGCTGACGGTCGCGGGTGCTCTGCGCCAGCAGCGTCGCCCGCGGCAGCAGATCGGTGGCGGTGGGGTCGATCAGCGCGGCGGCGACCAGGAGGATCGGCTCCTGGCTGGTCCGGGCCTGCGCGACGATGCTGGCGGTCGCCGTTGCGTCGCCGCCGATGAGCCGGCGGATCAGCGTGTCGGTGTCGGCGTGTGTCATGCCGGCAGCGTCGGTGCGGGCGCTGCCGCCGCGCTGACGATCGGCTGACGGACCCGGCGGACCTATGCTCTAGGCGTGTTGACCGTGGTGGTGCTGGGTCCGGTCGAGCTGCGTCGCGACGGCGCCCGCCTGGCCGTGCCCGCCGGCAAGACGACCGAGGTGCTGGTGCGGCTCGCGCTCGACGCCGGCGTCCAGGTCCGGACCGAACGGTTGATCGAGGACCTGTGGTCGGAGCAGGCCCGCGCCGTCGTGCGCAACACGTTGCAGTCGAAGGTGTCGCAGCTGCGGCGGGCCCTCGGCGATCCCGGGCTGGTCACCGCCGGCGGCTCCGGCTACACCCTCGCCGTCGACCCGGGCTGCGTCGACGCGCTGGAGGTGCTCCGGCTCGCTGACTCGGCCACCTCGTCACGCAAGGCCGGCGACCCCGAGGCCACGGCGCGGGCCTGCGCGGCGGCGCTGGCGATGTTCCGCGGCGAGGTCCTGCCCGACGCCGGCAGCGGCGCGTGGCTGGCCCCGCATCGGGCCCGGCTGGAGGAGGCGCGGCTGCGGCTCACCGAGGACTGGCTCGCCGCCCGGATCGACCTGGGCGCCGCCGGCGAGCTGGTCGCCGAGCTGGAGGGGCTGGTCGCGGTCCATCCGCTGCGGGAGGGGCTGTGGCAGCTGCTGATCACCGCCCTGTACCGGGCCGACCGGCAGGCGGACGCACTCGCCGCCTACCGCCGGGTCCGCCAGCGGCTGGCCGACGAACTGGGACTCGACCCCGGCCCCGAGCTGCGGGCGCTGGAGCAACGCGTCCTGCAACACGACCAGGAGCTGAATACCCAGACGCGGATCGCCCCGGCAACGTCGACCGGCCCGCCGGTATCCACCGGCCCGGCGCGGGGGAATCTGCCTGGTGTGTCGGCGTCGCTGGTCGGCCGCGGCGCGGACCTCGCCGCCGTCACCGGCCTGGTCGGCGACGAGCGGTTGGTGACCGTGGTCGGGCCGGCCGGGGTCGGCAAGACCCGCCTGGCGATCGAGGTGGCCACCACCGGCGCGCCGGCCGGCGGCGCGTGGCTGGTCCGGCTGGAAGCGACCCGAGCCGGCGAGCCGCTGTGGCCGAGCGTCGGTGAGGCGTTCACCATGAGCGCGGCCAGCGAGCCGATGGTCCTGGACCGGCTCCGCGGCGTCGACCTGCTGCTGGTCCTCGACAACTGCGAGCACCTCGTCGCAGACGTGGCCGACGTCGTCGGCCGCATGCTGAGCGCGGCGCCCGGGTTGCGGGTCCTCGCGACGAGCCAGGTGCCCCTCGGTGTCGACGGCGAGGTCCTGTACCCGCTGGCACCGCTGACGATCGCGGACTCGGTGGCGTTGTTCACCGACCGGGCGGCACGGCAACGCCGGTCGCTGCGCCCCGACGACGACACCGGACGGCTCATCGAGGACGTGTGCCGCTCGCTCGACGGCCTCCCGCTGGCCATCGAGCTCGCCGCCGCCCGCACCAAGGCGCTGTCCGTGCAGGAGATCGCCCGGCGGCTCGGCGACCGGTTCACGTTGCTGAACAACCCGACCAGCCTGCGCCCGGCCCGCCAACGCACCCTCCGGGCGGCCATCGCCTGGAGCTACGACCTGCTGTTCCCCGACGACCAGCGGGGGCTGTGGGCGCTGGCATGCTTCTCGGGCGGCGCGCCGCTCACCGCCGCCGAGGACGTGCTCGCCGCCCTTGGCGTGCCCAGCGCCTCGGCGGTCGACGTCGTCGACCGGCTCGTCGACCGCTCGCTGGTCAGCGTGGATGTCGCCGGCGGTGGGGTACGGTACCGCCTGCTCGACAGCGTCAGGGAGTTCAGCCTGGACCGGTTGCGCGAGGCGGGCATGGCCGACATCGCGCTCGGTGCTCACGCCGCGTGGTTCGCGGTCGCGGCCGGGCGGGCCGCCGACGGTGCGCGCGGACCGGACCAGGCCGAGCACCTGGCGGTGGCCGCGGCCGAACGCGCCAACATCGACGCCGCCCTCACCTGGGCCGGCGACCACGACCCCGCGCTCGGGCTGCGCATCGCCAACGGCTTCGGCTGGTCCTGGGTCGTCCTCGGTGCCGGTCCGGTCGCCGCGCAACGCGTCCGCGCCGCGCTCATCGCGGCGGATGCGGTGGCAGGGGCACGCGACCGGTCGACCGCGCTGCTGCTCGCCGGGTTCCTGGAGGCGTCCGGCGGCAACCTCGAGCGCGCCACCGCCGACATCGAGCAGGCAATGGCGATCGACGACGACGAGATGCGCAGCCTGGGCCGGCTGTACCTGTCGTTCGTCCACAGCCAGCAGGGCCGGGCCCAGGAGGCGCTGGTCCTCCTCGCCGGCTGCCGGGCCGACTTCCGCCGGCTCGGCCGTCGTTGGGAGGAAGGCGTCAGCTGGCTGCTGTCCGCCTGGGCCGCGATCGCGCTCGGGGACACGGTCCGGGGCAAGGCGGCCTGCACCGAGGCGCTGCGCCAGCTCATCCCCCTCGGCGACCAGTGGGCCCTGAACCACACCGAGGCCATGCTGGGTGAGCTCGCCCAGGCCGAGCACCGCTTCACCGACGCCACCGCCCACCTGCGACGCGCCGCCGACGCGACGCACCAGCTCGGGTTCGCCGCCGCCGAGGCACATCACCTGACCAACCTGGGCCGCGCCCAGCAACAGCACGGTGACGACCAGGCGGCCGTCGCCACCCTGGAACGGGCCATCGAAGCCGGCCAGGCCACCGGCGACCTGCGCACCGCCGCCCTGGCCGGCGTCCGCCTCGGTCGCGTCCTGCGCGGCCTCGGCCAACGGCAGCCGGCCCGGGCCGCCATCGAACCGGCGCAACGCTGGTACCTCGCGGCCGGCGGTGGAGACGCCGCCGCGCTGGCCGAATACCTCCTGGCCGTGCTCGACCTCGACGACGATGCGCCGCACGCCCTCCAGCGCCTCACCGACCTGCTCGCCACCGCGCGGCGTACCGGCGACGTCGAGATCGAAGTGCTCGCCCTGGAGGCGCTGGCCCGGTGCCACGCCGAGCACGGCAGCATCGGCGACGCCCGGGCCCTGCTCGACGCCGCGGATCGCCTGATGCCCGCGGTCCGGCACCTCGTCACGGACGTCGACCGGATCGACGGCGCCCGGGCGCGCTTCCTGCTCGACGACGTCCGACGCTGAGGCCACACCCGAGCCGGCAGTGCGGGTGCGCCCGAATTCTTCGCGCTATTAACCGGTCAATGCGGGGCGGCGACTTTCAATAGTCGTTCGGCATAACACATTTTCCGGCAGATGCCGGCGACATCGTGGGGCGGTGAAGAACGGCCGAACAGTGTGCCGTCACTGTGTCGCGAAACGGCTAGCATCGGCATTCACGAAAGGGTGGTGCAAATTGATGGTGCAGCGTCGAGCGGCGGTGGTTTACGACGTCGCGCGCCTTGCCGGGGTCTCGCATCAGACGGTGTCGCGGGTGCTCAACGACCACCCGAGTGTCAGTCAGACCACCCGGCAACGTGTGCTGGACGCGGTCCGCCAGCTCGACTACCGGCCGAACGCGATGGCACGGGGGCTGGCGGGGCGCCGGTCGCGGATCGTCGGTGTGGTCAGCTTCGACACGCTGCTGTATGGGCCCGCGGCGACGTTGCTCGGCGTCGAGCATGCGGCCCGCGCCGCCGGTTACGGCGTCAGCATCGCCACGGTCGAGCGGATCGATCGCCACGCGGTGGTGTCGGCGACCGGCGCGCTCGCGGAGCAGTCCGTCGCTGGGGTCGTCGTCATCGCGCCGCAGACAGCAGCCGCGGAGGCGTTGCACAGCATGCCCGCGGGGATGCCCGCGGTGGCGGTGGAGGCCGACACCGACGGGGCCATCCCGACGATCTCGGTCAACCAGGTCGCCGGCGCGCGGATGGCGGTGGAGCACCTGCTGGGGCTCGGGCACCGCACCGTGTGGCAGCTGTCGGGGCCGCGCGACTGGCTGGAGACCCGCGGCCGGATCGAGGGCTGGCAAGCGGCGCTCGTGGACGCCGGGCTGCCCGTGCCGGAGCTGATGACCGGCGACTGGAGCGCGCGGTCAGGCTATGCGGCAGGGCTGCGGCTGGCGGCCCGCGACGACGTGACGGCCGTGTTCGCCGCCAACGACCAGATGGCCCTCGGCATGATGAGCGCCTTTCACGAGCGTGGAATACGGGTCCCGGCCGATGTGAGCATCGTCGGCTTCGACGACATCCCGGAGGCGGAGTATCTCTCTCCCCCGCTGACGACGATCCGTCAGGACTTCGACGAAGTCGGCCGGCGCTGCATGGCCGCGCTGCTACGGATCATCGAAATGGACCGGCCCGAGGGTCCGGAGCGGCCGCCGGCCGACCCGATGGTCGCGCCGTCCCTGATCATCCGGCACAGCACCGCCACCCCGCGTCACTGACGCGGTCTGCCCGAGCGCACACCTTCGGCCGGACAAACCGCGCCGGCACACCCTGCACGGCAGGAATTGACGGAACCACACAGATTCTCAAGAAAGTGTTACGCGGCGACAGTTCCTGGAGTCGCCCGATGGGTCGCGCATCGACGACGCCCTCCGAAATGTTTCGGAAACTGTTGCCCTGTCGATATTGCCGTGTGAGCATTGCCTGCAATTGACGCCCACCGTTCTCGGCCCAGGCCGTGCGATATCACCGACACCCCCTTCTTCAGCGCGCGGCGGCCCGCCGTGCGTGCGGTAGTCGGCGGCCAAGACGCAGAACTGACAAGGAGGCCATCGTGGCAGCCATCCCCCATCGCCACTCCGCCAACACCCCGCGGAGACGGTCATTGCGAGTCAACCTTTCGATCAGCGCCGTCGTCGCCGCCGTCGCAGCGGCGGGTGCGGTGATGATGATCCCGGACGCGAACGCCGCCGCGAGCACCCTGGGCGCCGCGGCGGCGCAGTCGGGCCGGTACTTCGGCACCGCCATCGCCGCCAGCAGGCTCGGTGACTCGACGTACACCACCGTCGCCGGCCGCGAGTTCAACATGATCACCGCCGAGAACGAGATGAAGCCCGACGCGACCGAACCGCAGCGGGGGCAGTTCAGCTTCAGCTCGGGTGACCAGATCTACAACTGGGCGACCCAGCGCGGGATGAAGGTCCGCGGGCACACCCTGGCCTGGCATTCACAGCAGCCGGGCTGGATGCAGAGCCTCAGCGGCAGCAACCTGCGCCAGGCGATGATCGATCACATCAACGGCGTCATGGGCCACTACAAGGGCAAGCTCGCCTACTGGGACGTGGTGAACGAGGCGCTCAACGAGGACGGCAGCCGCCGGCAGTCCAACCTGCAGGGCACCGGCAACGACTGGATCGAGGTGGCGTTCCGCACCGCCCGCAACGCCGACCCGGCCGCGAAGCTGTGCTACAACGACTACAACGTCGAGAACTGGTCCTACGGCAAGACGCAGGGCATGTACAACATGGTCCGGGACTTCAAGTCCCGCGGCGTGCCGATCGACTGCGTTGGCCTGCAGACCCACTTCACCGGCGGTAGCTCGCTGCCGGGCAACTTCCAGACCACGCTGTCCAGCTTCGCGGCGCTGGGTGTGGACGTGGCGCTGACGGAGGTCGACGTCACCAACGCCTCGACGTCGCAGTACGCCGGGCTGACCCAGGCGTGCATCAACGTGCCCCGCTGCGTGGGCATCACGGTGTGGGGCGTGCGGGACAGCGACTCGTGGCGCTCCGGCGAGAGCCCGCTGCTGTTCGACGGCGGCGGCAACAAGAAGGCCGCCTACAACTCCGTGCTCAACGTCCTCAACACCGTCGGCCCGACCAGTTCGCCGACCACGAGTGGCGGCACGACGTCGGCCTCGCCCTCCACCCCCTCCGGCGGAGCGAAGCGGATCCTCGGCGCGCAGTCGGGCCGGTGCATCGACGTGCCGAACGCGTCGCACAACAACGGCACCCGGGTCCAGCTCTACGACTGCAACGGCCAGAGCAACCAGCAGTGGACCGCCACGTCGAGCCGGCAGCTGACCGTGTACGGCAACATGTGCCTGGACGCCGCCGGGTCCGGTAACGGCTCGGCCGTGCAGATCTACAGCTGCAACGGTCAGACCAACCAGCAGTGGAACGTCAACTCCAACGGCACCATCACCGGCGTGCAGTCCGGACGCTGCCTGGACGTCTGGGGCACCGGCAACGGCCAGCAGGTCCAGATCTACGACTGCAGCGGACAGGCGAACCAGCGGTTCAGCCTGAGCTGACCCGACGCACCGACCGCGGTGTGGCGGCATCACCTGCCGCCACACCGCTTCGCCTGTGCGCGGGCAACCGGCATCAGCCGCCGTCGTGGCTCGAGTTCCCTGATGCCGGCTGCAGCCGGAGCATGGTCCAGGACACCGGTGGCAGGTCGACCCGGACCCCGTCGTCGGCCACCGTCACCGAGGTGTTCGCACGCGGCAGGACCGTCGTCGCGTCGTCCGCCGTCGCCGACCACGTGTGGTCGGGATTGGACAGCGTCAGCGCTTCCACGGTCCGCAGGTCGGGGAAGCCACGCAGCCGGACCGTCAACCCGACCGGCTCGCTCGTCGACCGGTTCACAGCGAACAGCACCAGCCCGCCCGATTCCGGGTCGTACGTGGCGACGGCGTCGACGGCCGGCACGTCACCGAACCGCGCCGTGTCGTGGGCCGGCGCGTCGATCGCGACCCGCAGCACCTCACCGGCGGCGTGCCGGGCGGTCAGCGCGAAGGGATGGAAGGTCGTCTGCCGCCAGGACCGGCCGCCGGGCTCGGTCATGATCGGTGCGATGACGTTGACGAGCTGGGCGAGCGACGCCGCGTGGACCCGGTCGGTGTGCCGCAGCAGCGAGATCAGCAGGTTGCCGACGACCACGGCGTCGGCGACGTTGTAACGGTCCTCCAGCAGCACCGGGGCCACCGGCCAGTCGTCGCCGGTCGGCGGCCGTGACTCGGCCCGATTGACGTACCAGACGTTCCACTCGTCGAACGACAGGTTGATGCGCTTGGCGGTCTTGCGGGCGGCGCGCACCGCGTCGGCGGTTGCCACGACCGACTCGATGAAGTGATCCATGTCGACGGCCGAGGCGAGGAACGACGCCAGGTCGCCGTCCTCCTCGCAGTAGTAGGCGTGCGCCGAGATCAGGTCGACCACGTCGTAGGTCTCGCCGAGCACCACGCGCTCCCACTCACCGAACGTGGGCATGCCGGAGCCGGACGACCCACACGCCACCAGCTCCAGGTCGGGCTGGATCTGCCGCATGGCGCGCGCGGTCTCGGCGGCGAGCCGCCCGTATTCCAGCGCCGTCTTGTGGCCGATCTGCCAGGGGCCGTCCATCTCGTTGCCAAGACACCACATCCGGATGCCGTGGGGTTCCTCGGCGCCGTTGGCCCGCCGCAGGTCCGACAATGCGGTGCCGCTGCGCACGTTGCAGTACTCCAGGAGGTCCAGTGCCTCCTGGATGCCGCGGGTACCGAGGTTCACCGCCATCATCGGCGTGACGCCGGTCCGGCGCGCCCAGCGGACGAACTCGTCGACGCCGACGGTGTTCGGTTCGGTCGAGTGCCACGCCAGGTCCAGCCGGGCGGGCCGGGCCGCCCGTGGTCCGACACCGTCCTCCCACCGGTACCCGGACACGAAGTTCCCGCCCGGATACCGCACCGTGCTGACGCCGAGCTCACGGACCAGGTCGACGACGTCAGCCCGGAAACCGTCCGCGTCGGCGGTCGGGTGCCCGGGATCGTGCAGCCCGGTGTAGACGCACCGGCCCAGATGCTCGACGAATGAGCCGAACGTCTGCCGGCGGACCGGCCCGACGACGAACGTAGGGTCGACGGTGACACCGGCGAACAGCATGCATCCTCCTGAGGCCTTCGACGGTCGTTTTCCTGGTCACGGCGCAGCGAACCGCCCCGCAGGCTACAGGGCGGGGCGGCCGGGGGGGGGGTAGCCCCCCGGGCCCCCCCCCCGCCCCGGCGGGGCAGGGGTAAAGCAGGCGGACGGGCGGGGGGGTGGGGGGTTGGG